>CAJCJE010000667.1 GCA_903970565.1 Candidatus Melainabacteria bacterium
CAGGGAATTGGCAAGTCGCCTGTGGGATTTGGCCGAAAAGGATTGAATTTCGCCCTGCCGCGATGCGGGTTCCACCGCCGCTTAAGTTTGGGTTAACCACGCGTCCCTAATGGAGTAAGGGGGCTTGATGGGGTCAAAACCGATGCTCGTCCGAGCCGCGACGGCCGGAACCAACCCGGCCGCCGCGCCGAACACCACCGTCGAGGCCGGCGCGACGGCCGCGCCGACCGACCGGCAGCCGATCGCCGGCCTGCGCAGGTACCTGGTGATCTCGCTGGTGCTGGACGTCGGCCTCCCGCTGGCGGGGTACTACGTGCTGCGCGGCGTCGGCCTCGGGCCTGGTGGGCGCTGATGCTCAGCGGCGCGCGCTGGTGCTGCCGAGTGTCGCCTACTCCGTGTACCAGCAGCGCAGGATCAACATGTCGACCGTGTTCACGGTGAGCCTGCTGGTCGTCGGCACGCTGATGTCGCTGATCACCGGCAGTCCTCGGCTGTTGTTGGTCCGGGAGGCCTGGCTGTTCCTGGTGCTGGGGGTGTGGGCGCTGGCGACCGTGCCGACGAGTCGGCCGTTCATGATGATCACCGCGCGGGCCGTCGTGATCGCGAAGGTGGGTTACGAGGGGTTGCGCGCCTACGAGGCCCGCTGGGACGCCGAGGCCACCTTCCGCCGTTCGGCCCGCATCCTCAGTGCCGTCTGGGGACTGGCGTTCTCGCTGGACGCGCTGGTCCAGGTACTACTCGCCTACACCCTGCCGGTCGACCTGGTGCCCGGCATCAGTACCGCGCGGTGGCTGGTCGTTCTCGGCGGCGCACTGACTTTCCACATCGTCTACACCAGGCGCAAGGACCTGCGGGCATGAGCACCGACAGCCGGGAGCGGGTCAGGCCGGTTCTCGCGCGTTGCCGAGGGTGTTGCCGAGCGTGATGAAGGTCTTGGTGCCGGTGACCCCGCCGGAGGTCCGGATGGTGTCGATGACCTCACGCAAATGCGCGACGTCCCTGGCCCGGATATGGCACAGCGCGTCCGGGTCGCCCGCGATCAGGTACACCGCCTGCACCTCGGGCAGTTCGGCGGCGAGCCGTTCGATCTCCGGCGGCCGGGTCTTGCCGGTGTAGCGCAGTTCGGTGAACGCCTCGATGGTCCAGCCCAGCTTCGAGTAGTCGATCTTCGCGGTGAATCCGGTGATCACCCCGGCTGCCTGGAGGCGGTCGACGCGGCGTTTGACCGCCGGCAGCGACAGCCCGATCTCGCCGGCCATGTCGGCGTAGGAGCGCCGGCCGTCCCTGCGAAGGAACTCGATCAGCCGCAGATCGATCTCGTCCACAGTGCTCACCTGGCACCTCCCCGTGCCTAAGATAGTAACAAGAACGACGCTGAAAACGTGCATAACTTGCGTTGGTTCGCCGATTTACGACAGCTATCTTGCGCGAAAACGGGTAAGTCGGTTCTCCTAGGTCCTTGGCCACCGGAGTAGCTGCCGGTCGGGGCCCGACCGAGAGGAGCGCCAGCGTGCTGCACCCAACCGTCGCACTGGACGACAAGTACGTTGCCGACCACGGCCGGGCGCTGATCTCCGGAGTGCAGGCACTCGTGCGGCTGACCCTGCAACAGCGCAGACTCGACCAGACACGAGGGCTGGACACCAGGGTGTTCGTCTCCGGCTACCAGGGTTCGCCGCTGGGTGGGCTGGACCAGGAACTGGGCCGGGCCAAGCGGCTGCTGGACCCGGCCGGCGTGGTGTTCCGGCCCGGCGTCAACGAGGAGCTGGCCGCGACCGCCGTCGCCGGAACCCAGCAGCTCGGCGCGGTGCCCGGCCGGCGACATGCCGGCGTCACCGGCTTCTGGTACGGCAAGAACCCCGGCCTGGACCGGGCGGCGGACGCGATCCGGCACGGCAACCTGGCCGGCACCGCGACCCTCGGCGGCGCGGTCGCCTGGATCGGCGACGACCCGGCGTGCAAGTCCTCGACGGTGCCCAGTTCCTGTGAGCCGATCGCGCAGAGCCTGCTGATGCCGCTGCTCGCGCCGGGCACCGTCGCGGAGATCATCGAGTTCGGCCTGCACGCCGTCGCGCTGTCGCGGGCGAGCGGCCTGTGGACCGGGTTGAAGATCGTCGCGGATATCGCCGACGCTTCGGCGACCATCGACGTCGGCGCGCTGTGGCACGGGATTCCGCTGCCCCCGCAGACGGGCCGCCCCACCCTGCCGCCCCTGGTCGGCGGTCCCGCCATCGACGCCGAGCACGACCAGCTCACCCGCCGGCTCGACCTGGCCCGCGCCTATGCCCGGAGCACCGGACTCAACCGGATCGCGTTCTCCGCCCGGCAGGCCAGGCTCGGCGTGCTCGCCTCCGGCACCGGATACGCCGTCCTGCAACGAGCTTTGCAGGACCTCGGCCTCGACGAGGCCGCGATGGACGGGCTCGGGTTGCGGCTGATCCGCCTCGCCATGCCGTTCCCGATCGACGCCGACGCGCTCGCCGAGCTGACCGAGGGCCTGGACGAGGTGCTGGTGGTCGAGGACAAGGTCGCGTTCCTGGAGGACCACCTCAAGGCCGCGCTGTATCGCAGGCCGGGCGCGCCGAATATCGTCGGCCGCCGCGACGAGACCGGCCGTCCGCTGCTCACCGCACGCGGCCAGCTCACCGCCGAGGACGTGGCGCAGGCACTGGCCCGGCGAATCACCGTCGTCATCGGCGCCGACCGGCTGCCGCGCGCCGCGACCGTCCAACTGGCCGCCATCGCCCCGCGCCGGCCCAGCCGGATCGCGCTGCCCACGGCCGTCCCGGCGCGCACCCCGTACTTCTGCTCCGGCTGCCCGCACAACGTCTCCACCCGCACCGATGCCGACACCCTCGTCGGGGTCGGCATCGGCTGCCACGCGATGATCGCCATCGACGGCGCCGGCCGGGGCCGGCAGATCGGGCTGACCCAGATGGGCGGCGAGGGCGCGCAGTGGCTGGGCCTGGCCCCGTTCACCGACGACCGGCACTTCGTGCAGAACCTCGGCGACGGCACCTTCCACCACTCCGGCTCGCTGGCCATCCGGGCCGCGGTCGCCGGCGGCGTGACCATGACCTACAAGCTGCTCTACAACGACGCGGTCGCGATGACCGGCGGCCAGCGCGCCGAGGGCCGGCTGGACGTCCCGTCGATCACCCGGCTGCTCGCGGTCGAGGGCGTGGCGCGGATCGTGATCACCACGGCCAGCCCCTCGGACTATCGCGGCATCGTGCTGGACCCGATCGCGACGGTCCGCCACCGCGACGAGTTCGCCGAGGTGGAACACGAACTCGCCGCCGTGGCCGGGGTCACCGTGCTCATCCACGACGACCGGTGCGCCGCCGAGGAACGCCGGCTGCGCAAGCGCGGTCAGCTGCCGACCCCGGCCGAACGGGTCGTGGTCAACGAGCGGGTGTGCGAGGGCTGCGGCGACTGCGGTGACGTGTCGACCTGCCTGTCGGTGCGGCCGGTCGAATCGGAGTTCGGCCGCAAGACGCGGATTCACCAGTCCTCCTGCAACAGCGACCTCACCTGCGTCAAGGGCGACTGCCCGTCCTTCCTGCTCGTCGAGCCGGGCACCCGGCCCACGCGCTCGGTGCCGGAACTGCCGGTCGAACTCACCGAACCGGTCTCCCGACTGTCCGAATCAGACAGTGTGCTGCTGCGGATGCCCGGCATCGGTGGCACCGGGGTGGTGACGATCTCGCAGATCCTTCAGATGGCCGCGCACCTCGACGGCCGGTTCGCCGCCGGCCTCGAACAGACCGGACTCGCGCAGAAGGGCGGCCCGGTCGTCTCCGACATCCGGATCGCCAAGGCACCGTTCACCGGTTCGCTACGCGCCTCCCGAAGCACCGTCGACGTCCTGGTCGGCTTCGACCTGCTCGGCGCCGCCGACGCGGCGAACCTGGCCACCGCGCGGCCGGGACACACCATCGCCGTGATCAACACCTCGGTGGTGCCGACCGCCGCGATGGTCACCAACCGCGTGCTGCTGCCCGGTTCGCCGGACGACGCGCTCGACCGGATCAACGCGGCCACCCGCGCCGAGGACAACCTGCACCTGGACGCCCAGGAACTCGCCGAACAGCTGTTCGGCGACCACATGCCGGCGAACATGCTGCTCGTCGGCGCCGCCTACCAGCACGGTGTACTGCCCATCCCGGTCGAGGCGATCGAAAGCGCGATCCGGCTCAACGGCACCGCGATCGAGCAGACCCTCGCCGCCTTCCACTGGGGCCGGGCCGCGGTGGCGGACCCGGCCGCCGTCCGGGCCGCGCTGGCCACCCCGGTCGCCGCGACCGTCGAGGTGGACCGCGTCGCCTCCTCGATCGCGGCCGGGGAACTGGAATCCGTGCTGGCGCCTCGGGTCGCCGACCTCATCGGTTTCCAGGACGTGGCACTGGCCCGCGACTATGCCGCGCAGGTCCGCCGCGTCACGGCGAGGGCGACCGAGCGCACCGACGCCGAGACCGGGCGCCGGATCGGCCTGGCCTATGCGCGCGGCCTGCACAAGCTGTTGGCCTACAAGGACGAGTACGAGGTTGCCCGGCTGCATCTGGACCCGGTGGAGCAGGCGCGCCGGGACGCCGAGTTCGGCGCGGACGCCTCGGTCTCGGTGCTGCTGCACCCGCCGGTGCTGCGGGCGATGGGCATGAAGCGCAAGATCCGGCTGCGGGGCCGCACCGCGCGCACGACGTTCCGGGCCCTGCGCGCCGCACGGGGACTGCGCGGTACGAAGGCGGACATCTTCGGCTACGCCCGTATCCGGCGGATCGAGCGTGCGCTGCCGGGGGAGTACCGCGACCTCCTGGACAGGGCCGTCGCCCATCTCGACGCCGGCACCGCCGAACAGGTCACCGAACTGGCCGGCCTGCCGGATCTGGTGCGCGGCTACGAGGACATCAAACTCGCCAACATCGCCACCTACCGCGCCCGCGCCGCCGAACTGCTCGCCGCGATCACCGTCGCCTCCGCCCCGAGCCGTCACGAGTCGACGAACGTCTAGCCGTCGGCGTGTCGAACGGGGAGAGACGGTCAGGCGGCGGGTGCCACGGTCCCGCCGTCGATGTGATGGCGCCGCAACGAGTCGCCGACGAAACCACTGGCCTTCATCAGTTCGACGAACTCCGCGAGCAGCGCCTGCGCGTCCGCGCCTCGACCGGCCGGGGTGCCCATTGCCTGCTGGATCACCATGAAACGGCCCGGCAGCACCCGAACCCCCGGTGCGCGATCCGCCTCGCCCTCCAGGACCCCGCGAATACCGGCCGCGACCTCGACCTCACCCGCGCGCAGCGCCGCGAGCGCGGCCGGGGCGCCCGGTAGTCGGACGATCTCGGCATACGCGGTCTCGCGGGTCAGGAACAGGTCGTAGGCACTGCCCGACCCGACCGAGATACGGTGGCCGGTCGCGTCGACCTGCGCGTTGTCGGTCACCGGAGAGTCATCGCGGACCAGGTAGCTGCCCTCGATGAGGACGTAGGGGGCGGTGAAGCGCAGGCCCTCGCCGCGGGCCGGGTCGATGGCGAAGAAGCCGATGTCGGCACCGTCGGCCCGCACCGTCTCCACCGATGCCGCAGCCTTCTCGAACAGCACCAGTTCGACCGGTACCCCGAGGCGGCGCGCGAACTCGCGGGCCAGATCGATGGACACCCCGACCGGTTCACCGGTGCCCGGGTCCCGGTTGGCCAGGATCGGATTGCCGAGGTTGATCGACGCGCGCAGGGTGCCGCTCGGGGCGAAGGTGGACACCAGAGCCGGGGTGATCGTCGGTTCCGTCACGGCCGCGACCCTACCCAAGACCTGTCGGATACCAGCACCGATGGCGGTGCCAGCGGGTTTCACTAGGCTCGACGGGGTGAAGGTCAGCACACCGGCGGCCGGTGCGCCGGAGTCGGTGTGACGGCTCCGAAGGACGGTCTCCGTGGCCGAGGAGTGCTGCTCGTCGCCGAGGCCGCCGCGATCACCGCCGAGGTGATCGAGCGGTTGGCCCGTGGCGAGGTGGTCCTCGAACTCGACGGCGAACTGCCGCGCCGGCTCACGACGCGGCGGGCGCAGCTGCTGCGGGCACTGGCCGAGGGTGCGCCGGTGTACGGGGTGAACACCGGAATGGGAGCGCTCAGCGGGCATCGACTCGACGAGTCCGCGCAGTCGCGCCA
>CAJCJE010000668.1 GCA_903970565.1 Candidatus Melainabacteria bacterium
TCTGGCCTACATCGAAGGGCTGCGGGGGCTGCTCACGGAGGCGGGAATGGACCGGCCAACCGCAGAGCGCGCCGCTGACGTGCTGACCAGCTACCTCAACGGTTACACGATCGAAGAACAGGCGCACAAGGTTGGTCAACAGCGTGCCGAGGCGGATCGCGGGTTCACCTTCGGCCTGAACGTGGTGCTTGCCGGACTGCGTACCATCCCGACGGCCTAGAATTCGTGCTCCTCGGGAGCCGACCGCGATGCGCCGACCCCACCGTCACATCGGCGTGCTTGCGCCTGGCAACGCCGGCGCGACGGCCAGCAGTACACCACCAGGTGAGTCGACCAGCAGGTCAAGACATGATCACGGCCTAACGTTGGTTCCGGTCCCTCCGATGTTCCTCGACGGCCGGGAAGGCACGGTGGTGGCGGTGATCCTCCGATAGCTGGTGCCGAAAATCAACGTCGGCTCTGTCGAGTGTGGACGGTGTCAGTGCCGGATTCCGTCCCGATCAAGGGCCGCGAATGCCTACGGCCAGTGTCGGCGAGCCAATGGCAGGATCAACCGCCCGTGGGGGTGGTCGCTACGTCGTCGGCGGGTACCTCGTACCCGAGGTCGTCGATGAAGGCGACATGCACTGGCCGGTCGGTGCGTCGGGCCTTGCGTACCACGGTGGGGCCCTCCGGCCGGGGCAGGTTGCGATCCCCCCATTGCTGGAGAGCCCGATGAGCACGTGAAGTTCTCGGCCGGCGTTCCCGGAGCACGGTTGCGGCTGATCCCCAACACCGCGCACCTGTCCCCGCTGGACAAACCCGAGGTGGTCAGCGCGCACCTGGTCGACTTCCTCGCGACGGCACCCTGACAGGGGTTGACGCGGCGGTGGGTGCCGGCCGCGGTCCGCCTCGGCGAGGCTGTCATAGTCGTTCGCCCGGACCGGATAACCTTCGTTAGGGTGGGGCCTGGGAGGCGCGATGGAGGCCGGGGACATCGTAGATCCACGGCTCGAGGAGGTCCTGGGTTCCGCTTCTCCGGCCCTTCGTGCGTGGGGCGCGGCGTGAGGGCTTGAGTGGTTGTTGGATCGACGCCTTACCGAGGGTAGGTCCAGCGCCATTGTGGCTTTTGTCTTTGAGCTGGACAGAAACGGCATGTCAGGTGGCCGTGCACTGGGCTCCAAACTGCTGCTGAAGTTGGACCGCATTCCAGATGAGAGGCTTTCCGAGAGCGAGTTCGCGCGGCAGCGGGAGGCGTTGCGGCACGCACCGCCTCGATGTGCTGTCGAAGGCATTGGCCAGCGTGGCCGCCGACGGCACGGTGCCGGCGACTGGCCTCTCCACCGAGGAACCTGTCTCCTGTTCCCCGACAGCGTTCGTCGGCTTCTGCGTGCAGGTCGTCCACGCCGTGCTGCACGACTGGGCCGAACAACCCGACCCGGAGCCCATGACCGCCGCCCGCTACCTGCGGGAGCATCGGCGCAGCCGGTTCGACGACGGCAGACCGCTGCGTACGATCGCTGACTCACTGCGGCACGACTGGTTGCTCGTCGGCCCCGACCAGGAACCTCTGCCCAATCCGTTCCTCCTGCTGCGCGACGGTGGACCTGCCGCGCAGTTCCAGGTCACTGCGCTGCTCGGCCCGTCGCACGGTGACCTGCATACCGGCAACATCCTGGTGCCGGTGAACGCCCTCACGGCTGACTCACCGTTCCGTCTGATCGATCTCGCGAGATATCAGGCTCGGGCGCCGCTCGCGCGCAGTCCCGTAGGTTTGTTGGTCTTCATCGTGACGCGGGTGCTGCGGTACCTGGACGAGTCCGGGCAGGAGGCGATCGGCCGGTTGCTCATCGGCCCCGACGAGGAGCACGACTGTTGGGCGGAGTTGGCACCGACCTGGCTCGTGGCGCTCGCTGACGGCATCCGACTGGTTGGGACGCAACGGAAAGATCGACGAGGCATTACCGGAGCACGAGGACATCGCCGCCGTCCGGATGCAGGTGCTGGGCGCGGACCATCCGGACAGCCTCCGCAGCCGGCACCGGTGGGCCAGGTTGGTGTGCGAAGTACGTGGAACCGACGTCGGGCTCCCGTTGGTCGGGCAGGTGGTCACGGACCGAGTGCGTGTCCTCGGCCGGTACCACCTGGACACGTTGCGGAGCCGTTGGCAGTACGTCCGGTGGACCGGCAAGTCCGGGTGGAGTCGACGAGGCGGTGCGGCTCGCGGACCAGTTGGCCGTGGACAGCTGGGTGTCGGAGTCGAGGCAGTATGCCGAGGCGGTCGCCTTGTTGACGGATCTGATCGGCGAGTGGGAAGGATTGCTCGGACATCGTCACCCGTACACGCTGATCAGCAGATACCGGCTGGTCCTCGCGGTCGCCGGTACGGGCGCGCGAACCGATGCCAGGAAACTCCTCGCCGATCTGGCAGCCGACGACGCGGTCGCCCTGGGCGAGCACCATCCGTACACCCGCCACGTTCGGGAACTGCTCACCCGGTGGGAGGAGACTCCGGTTCGGCCCTGATGAGATCTGGCCAGCAGGTTGGCGGCGTGCGACCGAGCCCACCGACTGCCGGCTGTCCACGCCACGCCACCGGCCGAGATCGGGGTTGCGGAGTTGGTGTGGCTGGCCGAGATCGGCTGGCGCGTCGAGCACGGCTACCGCGAACAGATAATCTGTTTACAAGACGATATGTTGGCCAGCTCGCACTCTCCCAGCAGTTGGCGCTGGACAACACCGTGATGGTCTACCTGCTGGACAACCTGGAGTCCGCCGGCCTGGTCACGCGCCGCCCCGACCCGGCCGACCGCCGGGTCCGCCAGGTGCTCATCACCGACAAGGGCACCATGACATTGGGTGAGGCCCGCGAACTGCTCGGCGTGGCCGAGGCGACGCTACCTGGTTCAGGGCAGCGTCAGAAAATCGTTGACAACAAAGCAAAGTAAGCCTAACAGGACCACGTGACGCCAGAACGATGTCGCGCCCGGCAGTTACTGGCGGCCGTACGCGGCCAGTCCGGTGATCGAGCGCAACAGGTTCCAGGCGGCCAGTACGGCGAACACCACTTGATACCCGATCGCCATTGGCTGGGTGTAGGTGTGGCTGACCAACAGGGAGATCGTGGTCACCAGTATGCCGGCCGAGGCCACCACCGCGAGCACGCCCACGCCGCGGGATCGCGGCACGAAACGCCACCAGTGGTTGCGGGTTTGATCGTGAGCCATGTCAACTCCTTCGTTGCCGGATGGGCGGGTCGGCTTGGGGGAGACCCGGCGGCGAACGTGATCAAGCTTGGCAGCTGCGTCTCCTCGGCGGATCGCACGCCAGGACGATTCCGGTGAGGTCGCCTCAGCTGTTCGGCCGAGGCGACATCTCGGTCGGGTGGGGGAGGCAGCGACCAGGGCCACCGGGCACTATCGGTACATGGCGATCAACAGGACACGACTGACCGGGCCGGGGAGCGTCCGATGAGCCTGTGGCCGCGCTGGGCTGGTCGCCGAGGCCCGCTGGTCGCCGAGTTGATCGCGCTGGGCGGCTTGGTCGTGCTCGACGCGGTGTTCGCGGTCCGCGCGGGCGTGCCGCACGAACCAGTAGCGATGGTCGCCTACCTCGTCGCACCGGGAGTGGGGCCGCCGGCGGCCGTGCTTGCCCTGCTGCGCCGGCGGTTCGCCGACCGGGTTGTGGCGCTCGCCGGGTGCCTGGCCGGACTGTCCTTGCTGGGCACCGTGATCGCCCTGCTGGCGGCGGCATTGGGGGAGCGGCTGTCGCCGCAACCAGACGGCACCGAGACCCTCGCGCTCGCCCTGGTGGTCGGCGCCTGCTGTCACCAGGGCTCGGCCCGTCCGGCGGCTGCGGCGGCCGTGCTCGGCGGGTTGGCCATGACGGTCGGACCGGTGCTGCGTTACGGGCCGAGCGGTGCCGGCGGCCTGCTCGCGGTGCTGGCGGCGGTGTTGTGGGGCTGCGGGATCGCGGTCGGGCTGCTGCTGCGCGACGCCGACACCCGGCGGGACATGGCACTGGCCCAGGTGCGCACCGCTGAGCGGCTGCAACTGGCTCGGGAACTGCATGACCTTGTCGCGCACCACATCACCGGTGTGGTGGTGCGCGCCCAGGCCGCCAGGGTGATCGCCGCACGCGGCCGGCCCACTCCGGAGTCCGACACCGGTGAACCCGATCCGGCGAACGACATCTTCGAGGAGATCGAGCGGGCCGGTGCTGAGGCGTTGGCCGCGATGCGCCGGCTGGTCGGAATGCTGCGCACCGAGCGCGCGGACTCGCTCACGAACGCGCCGGCCGGGCTGGCCGAGGCGGTGGCCGGCGCGGTGCCCGACCCCGAGGGGATCACCGTCAGCCTCGCCGATGGGGTTGCCGCGCTCACGGTGCCACCGGAGACGGCCAGCACCGTGCAGCGGGTGGTGATGGAGGCGGTGACCAACGTCCGCCGGCACGCGCCCCGGGCCACCGAGGTCCGCGTCGAACTGCGCACCGAACACCAGCCCGACGGCGCCTGGTTGATCGTGGAGATTACCAACGACGGCGTCGCCGCCGTGTTGGCCGGAGCGCCCCAGGGCTACGGGCTGGTCGGCATGGCGGAGCGGGTCACCGCACTGGGCGGTAACGTGCACGCAGGTCGACGGCCGGCACGTCGGTGGCAGGTGACCGCCCGGTTGCCGCTCGTCCCGGTCGCCACCGGCGGCGTCGGAGTGCAGGTGTGACGGGAGGGCGAGCATGGGCATCCGGGTGCTGGTCGCCGACGATCAGGCAATGGTGCGTGCCGGGTTCCGGCTCATCCTGGACAGCGAACCCGACCTGGAAGTGGTCGGTGAGGCCGCGGATGGCGAGGAGGCCGTCCGGCTCGCCCGGGAACTGCGCCCGGACGTGACCCTGATGGACATCCGGATGCCCCGAGTGGACGGCCTGCAGGCCACGCATCTGCTCGCCGGGCCCGGGGTGGTCGATCCGCTGCGCGTTGTCGTGGTCACCACCTTTGATCTGGACGAGAACGTGCATGCGGCGCTGCGCGCCGGGGCCTGCGGCTTCCTGCTCAAGGACGCCGGCCCGCGTCTGCTGGTGGAAGCCGTGCACGCGGCCGCGCACGGCGAGTCGCTGGTGTCGCCGTCGGTCACCACTCGGCTGCTGGCGCACTTCACCGCGGCCGGCCGGTCCACCGCGCGGCCACCGGCCGAACCGCTGACCGGACGCGAGCTGGACGTGGTGCGGTGCGTGGCCCGTGGTCGCACCAACGCCGAGATCGCGGAGGATCTGGTGGTCTCGCTGTCCACCGTGAAAACGCACCTGTCCGCAGCGCAGCGCAAGCTCGGCGCGCGCAACCGGACCGAGGTGGCGGTGTGGGCGTGGGAGAGCGGGCTGCTCAGCTGACCGGGCCGACCGCGCAAGCCCGCACGACGAGTGTGTGGGCGACCATGTCGCCGAGCCGTTGCCGGCGGCTGCTCACCAGGATCAGCGTCAAACCCAGCAGTCCCCACAAAAATCCGTCGACCACCAGCAGCACGGTGCGTACCAGGTAGGCGCGCAGCGGTGGTTCGCCACCGTTGGTACTCACCACGCGCAGGCCCAGCCAACGCATGGCCGGGGTCTGGCCGCCGTGCCGGTGGGGCCACCAGGTGTCGAAGAACAGGGTTGCCGCGATCCACAGCGGGAACAGCACCGACAGCAGCACCAGGCTGAACAGCGCCAGATGCCGGGGGCCGACCGTGGTCGTGACGACTACCGTGGCGATGATGCCCAGCATGATCACCGGAACCCCGACGATCAACCGGTCCAGCAGGAACTGTAGACAACGCCGGCCCGCCACGCGGGTCGGGTCGATGCCGGTGTCGGTGGAAGGAAAGGCATCAGGCCGCGACATGATGATCCGAATGATGTCAGCCCGGCTACCCGGCCGGTACAGCGGGACGGCCGCCGACCAGATCCCCGAAACCCCAACACCGCCAACCCGGACGAGCGCAAACCGCAGCCCAACCTGATGACGTGCTACGAGCGGCGTCGGGGAGAACAGGATGACGGTCATGTCGGCACGATCGCCTGCGGGAAGTCGAGCAGTCGCCCCGGGTCGTAGGCGGCCTTGACCCGTTGCAGACGCGGGTAGTTGTCTGCGGTCACGATCTCGACGCTGCGCAGGTGGTCGCAGGCCAGCCCCCAGGCGCGGGTGAACGCGCTCAGGCCGCCGCCGAGGGTGACTCCGGCCAGGCCGATGGTGGGGCACCGGCCCAGTGGCAGCCCGGCGCCGGCCGCCGCCAGTGCCAGGTGTGCCTGCATACCCTTGACCCCGGCGCCGAACTCGGCCCGTCCGGCGCCGACGACAGCGGAGTTGAGTGAGCTGACGTCCAGCACGAGCCCCACTCCGGTGGAGTACCCGGCGTAGCTGTGCCCGCCGGAGCGCAGCGTCAGCGGGATACGGCGCTGCCTGGCGAAGTTCACGCATTCGACGACGTCCTCGACGGCGGCCGGGTAGGCGATCGCCTGCGGGCGAATCCCGTCGAACCGCTGGTTGACCAGCAACCGGGCCTGCTCGTAAGCGGCCTGCTCCAGCCGGAGCAGAACGCCCTTCAGTCCGGCGGCCAGCGCCGACCAGTCCGAACCGTTCGTGCTGCCGCGCCGAACGGCGCGAGGTCGGGCGGCATCGAGCAGGTCACGGGTTCGGTTCAGCGCCGTCAGGGTGTGGATGTCGGTCAGCACCGGGAAGTCAAACGGCAGCGGACGTGGACCGACCTGGTCCGGCGGTGCGACGAAGCCCCCGTCGTCTTCCTGGTGTGCCACCAGATACGCGAGTCCGCGGGCCGCGTCCGACCGCTCGCCGGGCCGGGCCAGGATCGGCAGTGCCTGCGCGGTGGACAGCACGTCACTGCGCGACCCGGCCTGCTGCCCCCAACCGCCGTCGGCGTGCTGGGTCGTCGCCAGCCGGTCCACCGCGCGCCGGGTGGCCTCGGTGATCCGGTCGGCCACCGCCGGGTCGACCGGCCGGACGACGTGCAGTGCGTCCAGTACACGCTGGATCGCGCTGGACTCACTGACCGTCCAGCCGCGCTCGAAGGTGCCGTCCGGCAGCTGGGAGTCCAGGACGAAGTCCACGGCACCCGCGACCACGTCCGGTGGCGTTGCTGATCCGGCGCCAGGGCCAGGATCGCGCCCGCCGTCATGTCCAGGTCCGGCTGGTTGGCGTGCACCCAGGTCGGGAAGCCACCGGTCGGCCCGGCCATGCCGACCAGGTACGCGGTGGCCCGGCCCAACGGCGCCCGGTAGGCCGACCGATCGGCGGCCTGCCAGGCGGCCACGAGCCGGGCCATCCGCCGGGTCAGCGGCCGAAGATCGGCGTTGTCCAGGAAGGCGAGCCCGGCGACGGCCGTCAGCCAGAGGTCCTGGCTGTCCAGGAAGGCAAGCCCGCCATCGGGGTTCTGCGCCAGGGCCATCCGCAGGACGCCGTCGGCCAGCACGCGGTGGCCGGGACGGAAGGATCGCACGGCGTGCAGGCCCAACAGGTGTGTGGTGGCGCTGGCCTCCCACAGCAGCCGGTGGCGCCCGGCGGCCAGCAGGTTGATCAGCCGTTCGCGCTCGGCGTCGGTGACCAGATACGGCTGCCCGAGGGCCCGCGCATAGACACTGCGTACGGACAGCAGATGCACGTCGGTGAAGGTGGTGATCCCCTCGGGCGGCATCGGCGGCGGGACGTGCCGTTGGTCCAGAGGCGCCCCGCACAGCAGGTGCAGCACGGCACGGAGCATGGCCGTCTTGCCACGGACCTGCGGTGACCAGTGCGGCTGCGATCGTGTCGAATTCGTCCATGCGTTGCTCGATCATGGTCCGGGCGATGACCACGGCCTCGGAAAGGGTGCACCGGTGCTCCCTGGCCAGCACGCTGACCAGGTTCTCCTGACCGGCCGCGAGTTCCCGCGCGGCGGAGGCCAGGTCGTTGGCCCAGGCGATCGTGTCGGCCGCCGCCGCGTTCAGCTCGTCCAGCACCTCGCCGACGCTCGGCAGGCGCTGTTCGAGTACGTCCAGCATGGGCAGCGCGGTGATGGTGTGGCGGCGCAGGCGCAGGTAGCGCGCAAGATCCATCGGGGCACCCGAGGCACGGGACGCCAACTCCTCGCTGGTCGCCTCGGCG
>CAJCJE010000669.1 GCA_903970565.1 Candidatus Melainabacteria bacterium
GAAGTCGTCCAACTCGCTGAGGAATCGCCGCAACAGCGCGGTCTTTCCCATCCCGGGTGGACCGTCGATCGTGATTAGGCGAGGCGTTCCGGTCCGGGCCTTGTCGGCGCAGTTGCGCAGTTGGCGGAGTGGTTCCTCCCGTCCAACGAACCGGTCGGTCTCGCGCGCGGTGCTCATGGCAGGGGATGTGCGCACCGCGGCGCCGGCGAATGCCTCATAGCCATGTCAACGTGGCAGATGGTGCGCGGTTACGCCAGTCGACCATGATGCACCGGCCGGTGTGGACCGTGATCTTCCCACTCTCCACCCGACACCGCGCCCCGCGCGGCTACGCGACCATCTTCCGGCGACCGGCCGAGGGTCCTTCGGTACCCTCGGTCCGACTGTCGCTGAACGAGGAAAATCCCGTGGAAAACGACTTTCCGGACCGTCCTGGCACGGCCACCGGACTTCCCTTATGCTGCCGGCAAGCGCACCTGGCACTGGGGAGTTTCATCGAGGGCACTCGCGTTCCTGGGGATCGTGATGCGTCCTGTGAACCGTTGCAGCACAACGGACGTACTCCCCTGCGATAACGCAGGAGACAAACCCGATGAACGACTCCATCGACCGCCGCAGGTTCCTCACCTCCGCCGTGCTCGCTTCCGCGGGCATGGTGACGGGCGCGAACCTCCTCGGCTCGACCGCCGCCGAGGCCGCCGCCGCGCCGATGCCCTTACCGACGACCGGCGTCACCGCGCGACCGACGCCGGCCACCACATCCGCCGCGCCGACGGCACCGAACTTCGGTCTTACCAAGTTCCTTGACCCGTTACGGATTCCGCCGGTGATCCGCAACCAGAACGAGATCAGCATCAGCATGACGAACGCGCGGGTCCAGCTGCACTCGCAGCTGCCCGCGACGACGCTGTGGACCTACCAGGGCCATTTCCCCGGCCCGACCATCGAGGTGCGCAGCGGCCGGCGGCTGCGGGTCGCGTGGAGCAACGACCTCCAGGGGACGACCCCGTTCGTGGCGGTGCAGGTGCCGTTCTCGATACCGTCGCCGGCGAACCTGCCCGGCTACCGCAACCCGGACGGCAGCCTGCCCACCGGGGTGGAGCTGATCGACGGCGTCGCCGACCTGCCGCCGTGGACCGTGGTGCACCTGCACGGCGCGGTGACCAACGGCAGCAACGACGGCTGGACGCACAACGCGACGTTGTCGGGGTATTCGCAGCTCACCGAGTATCCGAACCGTCAGGCGGCGACGATGCTCTGGTATCACGACCACGCGATGTCCATCACGCGCTTCAACGTGTACGCCGGGCTCGCCGGCACCTACCTGATCCGCGACGCCGAGGAGGACCGGCTGGGACTGCCCGGCGGCGACCACGAGATTCCGCTGATCATCACCGACCGTAACCTCGATACCGACCCGGCCACCGGCGCGCTCACCGGCCAGTTGCTGTACAAGATGCCGTACGCGACGACGACCGGCACGATGGTCCCGGTGACCGGCCCGTTCACCCTCGTCAACGGCGTCATCTGGCCGCACCTGGACGTGGACGCGCGCTGGTACCGCTTCCGCGTGCTCAACACGGCGAACTCGCGGTTCTTCCGCCTCGACCTCGTCGACGAGGCGGGCACCGTGCACAACGACGCGGTCCGGATCGTGGGCACCGACGACGGTCTGCTGCCCGCCCCGGCTCCGGTGCCCACGACCGGGCTGACCATCACCCCGGCCGAGCGGGTCGACCTGCTGATCGACTTCAGCCGGTTCAGGGGGCAGAATCTGCGCCTGACCAACACCGGCAGCGCGGTCGAGCCGGACATCATCGAGTTCCGCGTCGCTTCCCACGCCCAGCGCGACCCGTTCACGCCGCCGGCCCAGCTGTCCGCGTCGTACGTGCGGTTGCAGGACGGCACGACCCTCCCGGCGGACCACGACACCGTGTTCGTGGCGACGCTCCCGCCGAACGTGGCGGGCGAGGCGAACCCGTCCATGTGGGAGTTGCAGGAGATCACCGACCCGAACGAGCTGCCGACGCGGTTCCCGGCGGAGGGGATCATCCAGGTCACCGACCCGGACACGGGAAAGGTGCGCACCTTCCAGAAGGTCGCCGCCATGTTCGACGACACGACGTCGTTGTTCTTCGACCACGGCCGGTGGGTGGTGTGGAACTTCCTCCAGCTCGGCGGCTCGCCGCACCCCATGCACATCCACGCGTCGCGGTTCCAGCTGCTGGACCGGCGGACCTGGAGCGATCTGACGGCCTTCGACCTCGCGGCCGGCGGCACCACCACGCCGCTGCCCGTGCCGGCCGACGGGCCGCCGATCCAGCAGTACGAGGAAGGCTGGAAGGACACCTACCAGGTGCAGCAGAGTGAGTGGATCACGGTCGCCGGCCAGTTCCAAGGTGCGACCGGCGAGTTCATGTACCACTGCCACATCCTGGAGCACGAGGACATGGGCATGATGCGGCCGTTCGTCGTGCAGCCGCCCGAGCTTGCCAAGTTCCGCATGATGTGACCGGAACGCACCGGCTCGGCCGACACCGCCCGAAACATGTGGTTGCGGTGTCGGCCTTGTCGCCGTGTTCGTGGCGTTGAGTTGCCTGAGGTGCGTGTTTCCGTCAATTCGTCCTTTTGGGATGGTCAGGGTAATCCTCCACATCGGATGGTTGCTGCGTCGCGGCCACGGTCTGCCCGGCGACCGGGGGGCGCCGGGGAAGGATCGCTGCCGATCATCGCAACGGAGCGTGGCCACTCGGACACGATCCGGCCGTCGGCGACGACTCGGTGACGCCGGATCGGCGTCGTTCGCCGCGCAGGTAGCGCGCGTGCTGCCGAATCGGCGGCCCATCCGAGGCTGGTCCTACCGGCCCAATGTCCTTCGTGAATGGGGCAATGAACGGTAACCAGGTTTCCTGGCGGACCACACGGGTAACTCCCTGACCATCAAGGAAAGCCAAGGAGGTCACCATGTCGACTACTGCCGTGGTCATCGCGGTTGTGGTAGTCGTCGCCATCGTACTGGTGGCCGCGCTCGTCGCGCGTCCCGCCATGCGTCGTAGACGACTGAAGGAGACGTTCGGGTCGGAGTACGACCGAACGGTCGAGGACAAGGGCGATGTGCGTAGCGCCGAAGAGGAGCTGACCAGCCGGCAGCGCCGGCACCAGGAGTTCGAACTCAGTCCGCTGTCGGAGGAGCACCGCCAGCGTTACCAGCAGGACTGGTCTGCGGTGCAGGAAGAGTTCGTGGACTCGCCGAAAGCGGCTGTCGACAAGGCAGACCAGCTCATCGGCCTGGTGATGAGCGATCGCGGTTACCCCTCGGGCGACTTCGACCAGCAGGCCGCCGACCTGTCGGTGGAACACTCCGATGTGTTGGGGCACTACCGGAAGGCGCACACCACCGCGCAGCGCACCGAGACCGACCCCGCGTCCACTGAGGACCTTCGCGAGGCGATGGTGCACTATCGAACCCTGTTCGAGGACCTGGTAGACCACGCGACATCGGAACGGAGCTGACAATGATACGGCACGACGAGGATTATGGGCAGCACGATCGGATCAGCACCGAGGACCTGGTCGCCCCCGAAGGCTCGGCTGGTCGTGACGGAGCAGACCGCGAGCGCGTCGCGGACGGAGCAGACCGTGCGAGCGTCGCATCGGAGCAGACGGATGGTGTGAGCAGCGGCTCCCTTGGGCAGGAGAACGCGCCGAGCGGGACGGCCGCGCAGGACACCGTCCACTCGGAACACGCCGGCTCGAATGTCGGCACAGAAGGCGACAACCGCGGTGGGGTGCCAGGCGCTGATCGTGGCGCGGTGAGCGTGTCCGCGGATGGCGCGGCGGTCGACAACACCAGAGCTGCGGGCGACAACACCAGAGCAGATCTCGCGGACGCTCAGAACTCCAGCGCGGACGCTGAGAACTCCAGGGTCGCCAACGGCTCCCCGAACCGCCCGAACGGTTCTCCGAACCACCGGGCCACGCCGGAGGAGGATCACGCCGAACTGATCGAGGGTTCGGACAGTGACCGGTTCCGCAGTCGCTGGCACGAGGTGCAGGCCGCCTTCGTGGACGACCCGCAGCGCGCCGTTCAGGACGCCGACCAGCTCGTCGCCGAACTCATGCAGACCCTTGCGGCGACGTTCGCCGAGCGCAAGCAGTCGCTGGAAGGCCAGTGGCGCGACGGCGGCGACGCGGAGACCGAGGACTTGCGGCTGGCGCTGCGCAGCTACCGCTCCTTCTTCGACCAGCTGCTGCCGCACTGACCGGAGTTCCACCTTGCTCGCTGGATGGCGTGGGTACCGAATCCCCGTCCAGGCCACTCGAAGGAGATTCGCCGCCCGTGACGTGAGTTCGGGATCTTCCCCGAGCCGACATCGAGTGGTCGTCGAGCCGACCAGGTGAATCTTCGTGGTCAGCTCGCACGGAACGTCCCCGGCCCTGATGGGCCGGGGACGTTCCTCGTCCGCCCGAGAGGCGCGTCGGACCCGACCGGGTCAGGCGGTGCAGCGGACCGCGTTGAGGTTGACCGTGTTGGCCATCGCCTGATAGCCCGCGTCGTTGGGGTGCAGGTGATCGCCCGAGTCGTAGGCGGCGAGCAGTTGGGTCGGGTTGGCCGGGTCGCGCAGGCTGGCGTCGAAGTCGATGACGCCGTCGAACGCGCCGCTGGTGCGAATCCAGGTGTTGAGCACTTCGCGGATGGTCTCCTTCCGCGGGCTGTAGTAACCGGCGCCCGAGAACGGCAGCAGCGTGCCACCGAAGATGCGCAGACCGTCCGCGTGCACTCGCGCGATGATCTGCTCGTCGGCCGAGATGAGCTGCGCCGCCGAGGTCACCACGCCGTTGCCGATGTCGTTGATGCCTTCGAGGAAGATCACCGTGCGCGCGCCGGGCTGCGCCAGCACGTCATGGTCCAGCCGCGCCTGCGCGCTGACACCCGCGCCGTCGGCGGTGATCTCGTTGCCGGAGATACCCTCGTCGGCTACTGCCGTGCGTGCCGGAGTCGGCAGTTGCCGCAGCCGGTCGGCGAGATAGTCGGGCCAGCGGTGGTTGGCGTCCGGAGTGGACTGGTAGCCGTCGGTGATCGAGTCGCCGAGGGCGACGATGGCACCGCAGGCGCCGGGCGAGTCGACGAACAGGCCGTCGACGAAGAACCAGCTGGTGGTGGGGTAGACGTAACTGGTCGCCGCCGGGTCCGCCGCGGTGTCGCCGTCGGAGTAGTAGCTGTCCTGCTGCGCGTCGGGATGGCCGGTGACCTCTCCGGTTGCCCCGTCGACATGCACGCTCACGGCGAGGTTGGTGCCGGCGGCCACGGTCACCGGCACCGGGTCGCTGAGTACCTCGGCGCCCTTGGGCACGGTGATCGAGTCCGAACCGCCGAAGGTCACCTCCCGGTTGGAGCCGGCTACCAGCGCCGCGCCCGAGGACTGGGTGCCCAGGTACACCGCGTCGAAGGTGACCGGCACGGTGCCGAAGGCGTTGGACAGCCGTACCCGCACGTCGCTGCCGGCGATCGAGGTGTGCACGATGTTGCGCACCGTCTTGTCCGTGTAGGGGCCACCGAGATCGGTCGCGGCGGTGGCCCACGCATCCACCAGGCGCGTCGGTCCGGTGGATGGCGCGCCGGCGTACTGGCCGGTGGAAATCGCCGCCGTGGTACTCGCGGCACCGCTGTGGCTGGCGACGAATGCCCCGCCGAACAGCAGGGCGAGCGCCGCGGTCGCGGCGGCGGCCGGTATCAGGATCGGTCTGGTCACCGTAGTCAAACTCCTCACCTCGTTGTGGGTTGAGCGCGTCCGAGCAGTCGATGACCGTGCCGTTGGCCCACAGCCGGGTCACCGCGATCACGGCCGGTAGGTGGCGAGGGCGACGACCGTGTCCGAGGCGCCGTAGTAGAGCAGCCAGGTGCCTCGGAACGACACCAGGCCCTCCGTGAAGATCGTGTTCGGTACCTGCCCGGAGGTTTCGTACGGTGTCCGCGGAGTCAGGTAGGGCTGGGTCATCCTGGCCAGGCAGGTCGTCGACGGTGTCCAGGTCAACAGATCATGCGAGATCGCGGGGAAGATCCGTTATCGTCGAAGTACAGGTGGTACCGGCCGTTGATCGGGACGTCGAGGATGGCGCCGGACTTCGACCACGGCTTGGTGTTGCCGGGCGTGACGAAGTCGCCGAACATCGCCCCGTGCTTGGTCCAGTTCCGCAGATCGGTCGACGTGGCCAGGCTCAGCCGGGCACTGATGCCGTCGTAGGCGGTGTAGGTGAGGTAGTAGGTCGAGCCGATCTCGACGATACGAGGGTCTTCGCAGCCGTGACTGTCCACATCGGAACTGGGTTCGATGACCGGCTCGGCGAGACGCTGGAAGTGCACGCCGTCGGTACTCCAGGCGAGGCCGATGCGCGAGACCAGATCGCTGCCCTGTGCCCGGTAGAGCAGGTACACCCGCCCGTCGCGGACGATCGCGGCCGGGTTGAAGACGTACCGCGACTCCCAGGAGTGGCTGGGATCGGCGGTCAGGACGGGATTGCCCGGGTTGCGCAACCACGGTCCGACCGGGAAGGAACTGCCGAAACCCGGATGCGGGGACGGCAGCTCCGCTGCGCCCGCACCAGGTGCCGCGAGTGCCGCGCCGGCCAGTCCCAGCGCCGTACCGGCCGTGGTGACGAACGCGCGCCGGGACGTGCCCGCCCGCAGTGCGCTGGTGGCGTGGTCGGCGTGGCTCATGCGTGCCTCCGAACGGATCGCCGGGACAGTCGGGCAGCGTGTGCGATGCTGCCAATGCCGCCGACGAACGGTCAACCGTTCATCGGGAACCTGGCCGAAACCAGACATCCCCGACGCCGGACTCATCCCGGCCGAGGACCGCAGTCGAGATGGCGGAGCCACGACTACGGCGTCGAGGAGACCACCGGCCAGGAAGACAACCGGTTGTCGGCCCAGGTGCTCGGGTGTTTCCACGTGGGGTCAGGGGTCCGTCACCGAGTTCACGGTCGGTAATGTGGATCACGGTATGCCCGATACCGAGGTGACGAACTGTCGAGCTGGTGCGGTGACGAGTGCCTGCCGCACCTGGACAGGAAGGCACCCGGCTATGTCATCAGTGTGGGCTATGGCGGGGGTGATCGCCGGCGCCGGTGGAGCCGGCCCCGTCGACGTCGATCGTGCTGCGGATACAGCGTGCAGGTGAACTGCCGAACGCGTAGGTGTACGCGGTGACTCCCGGCAACAACGAGGAGAACG
>CAJCJE010000670.1 GCA_903970565.1 Candidatus Melainabacteria bacterium
ACGCCGGTGGTGGTCTCCTCGGTGACACCGCGGATGCCCTCGGCGGCCTTGGTCCACTTGGTGGCGTCGGCGGCCAGTGAGGCACGCAGCACCTCCAGGAAGACCTGGTACTCCTCGGAGTCGTTCTCGTCGGTGGAGGGCACCGCGCCGGCCTTCTCGAAGGTGACGCCCTTGTGCAGCAGCATCGTGGCGTCGCCACCGTCGTCGAGGATCATGTTCGGACCCTCACCGCCCGGCCAGGTCATCATCTGCTCGGTCGCCCACCAGTACTCGGGCAGCGTTTCACCCTTCCAGGCGAAAACCGGGATGCCCTGGGGCTCCTCCGGCGTGCCGTGCGGCCCGACGACGATCGCTGCCGCAGCATGGTCCTGCGTGGAGAAGATGTTGCACGACGCCCACCGGACCTCGGCGCCGAGCGAGACCAGTGTCTCGATCAGTACCGCGGTCTGGATCGTCATGTGCAGCGAGCCGGACACGCGCGCGCCGCGCAGCGGGTAGACCTCCGCGTACTCCTGGCGCAGCGCGATCAAACCGGGCATCTCGTGCTCGGCGAGCCGGATCTCCTTGCGCCCGAACTCGGCAAGCGAAAGATCGGCGACAGCGAAATCAATGCCATTACGGGACTGCAACCGGTCCGATGCGACCACGGTCTTGGCGCCTTCCTTGAGTCAGATGAAGTCAGCCAACCCTACCCGGTCAATGCCGACCTTCCGCCTTGCTTGTTGCGGGGGCGTGAGATATGGACGACATCGCAGACCGGAGCGCCGACCGGATCGCGGCGCGTGGAGAGGCGGCTGCCGTCCGGGAGATTCGGGATGACGCCGGGGCGGTCGGTCGCGATCGGAGCGCAGGAGAAATCGGCTGACCTCGCCATCAGCTCGCGCGTCGTGCCGGGCGACCGGCACCGCTGGCCGGCAGTATCGCAGGACCACCACCGACCACAGGAGGACACGTGCTGATTCCGGGGCCCGACACGCGGGTCGTCGAGCTGCGGGTGCACGGAATCCTCGGCGTGACGCCGGAGGACCTGGTCGACGCGGTCGCCGCGGTGGACGTGGCCGGCGATGGCAAGGGCCGGCTGGTGCGCCCGGCCGACCGGTTGCGCCGGCCGGCACCGGGACCGGTACTCAAGGCCGACGGCAGACCGCTGCCGCGCACAATCGAGGGTTACGTCTGGGGCGGGTTGACCTCCGGTGGCGCGGCCAAGGCGGTCTGGGCGCTGCTGTTCCCGTTCTCGCTGGTCAACATGGCCTCCTGGATGCTGCCACCGATCCCGCCCGGCAGCCGGCCGGGCCGGGCCCTGGCGACGTGCTGCCGCGCGCTGCTGCGGGTGGCCGCGTTACTGCTGACCATCCTGCTCATCGGCCAGCTGGCCGCGGTGTCCCTGGACCTGTTCGCCGGCCAGTGCCTCGCGCCCGGTTCGACCTGCCTGGGGTTCGTTCCCGGCTGGGTCCGGGCCGAACCCGCGCTGCGGTCGGTGCTCGGCCTGCTGCCAGTCCTGCTGGTGGTGCTGGTCCTGCACGGCGTGTCCACGGTGAACTGGACCGTCGGCGCGGACGCGACGAGCACGCCGACCGGTCCCGAGGCGGTGGGTGAGAATACCGAGGCGGTCCGGCCGAAGCTGCTGTCCCGGCTGCCCGGCGCCGGGCTGATCGCCGATCCGGACGCGCCCGCGCTGCGCACCCTGCACCTGACCGGTGCGCTGGCCACCATCGACCTGCTCACCCTCGGTGGGCCGGCGGCGCCGACCGGCAGCGGCCTGGCGCTGGCCTGCTGGACGGTCTCGGTGGCACTGCTCGGGTTGAGCCTGCTCGGCGTGCTGGTCTTCGGCGACCCGACCGGGGCCCGGCCGGATCGCACCGGCCGCTGGCTGCGGGCGGTCCTGCGCGCGGTGCCCCGCCGACTGCTGCTGGCGGCGAATCTCGCGCTGGTCGTGCTGGTGATCATCGCGCGGCCGATGCTGCCGGTTGGCCAGCTCGGCGCCGACGCAGGCGCCGACGGCATGGTCAACGTCATCGGGGCCGCGCTGGCCACGGTGTGCGTACTGGTCGCGGTGCTGCTGGCGCCGACCGCGCTGCTGGCGAGAACGCAGTGGGCGGCGCAGCCCAGGCCGCTGCGGCCGTGGGCGGGCGGCTGGCTGGCCGCGCCCGTGCTGGCGCTGGCCTCGGCGCTCGGCGGCGGTTTCGGCGCCGGCATCGGGCTGACCGTGCGCGCGGTGCTCGGCGACCGGGCCCTCGCGCTGCCCGGCGGCTACGCCTATCTCACCCTGCTGTGGGGCATCGCCGGCCTGTTGGCGGTGCTCGCGGCCCTCGTCGCGGCCGTGTTGCTGCTCGGCCGGCGACTGGCCGCGGCCCGGGACGGTCACGATGTCCCGCCGGAGGTGCCGCTGTTGCACGTCGATCGGCCCCAGGACGCGGCGAAGGCCGCCAGGGCCTGGCGGCTGGCCGGCTGGGCACGTAAGTCCCCGCCGTTCGTGCTGGTCGGGCTCGGCACCGTGGTCGGCCTCGGCGCGGGCCTGGCGGTGCTGCTGCGCCGCCAACAGGTCCTGCCGGCCAACCTCGACAGCCGTACCGCTCTCGGCGGGATCGGCACCGGGCTGGCCGCGTTCGGCGTACTGGTGCTGGCCGCGCTGGCCGGGGCGCTGCTGCACGAGGTGTATGTCGCGGCGCGGAATCCGAACTCGGCGCGGCACCTCGGCGGGTTCGCCGACCTCGCCTGCTTCTGGCCGCGCGAGGCCCATCCCGTGGTGCCGCCGTGCTATGCCCTGAAGGTGGTGCCGGAACTGGCCGCCCGCGCCCGCGAATACCTCGCCGAGCCGAGCACCAGGGTCGTGCTGACCGGGCACAGCCAGGGCAGCGTGCTGGTCTGCGTCGCGGCGGCCCGGTTGCTCGCCACGCTGCCGCCCCGCCAGGCCGAACGCCTCGGGCTGGTGATGGCCGGCTCGCCGGTGCAGTCAGCGTACGTACGTGCGTTCCCGGCGGTCATGGGCTACGACGGGATCGCGGAGCTGTTCACCGATCTGGGCGGTCGATGGCGGTCGCTGTGCCGGGGCACCGATCCGGTCGGCGGCGGGGTCACCACCTGGGACCGGCAGGTCTTCGACGGACAGCTGATCGGCGTCGGCCTCGTCCCGGACGCGCACCCCGGCGCCCTGCCGGCCGCGACCGTGAGCCCGACCGGGGCCCTGGTACTCGGCGGCGACCACTGGCTGCCCGACCCGGAACGCGGCCCGTTCCCCGGTCGGCGCTGGGCACCGGGGGTGCACCGGCACGGCGACTACTACTCCGACCCGGAATGGGACCGCGCGGTGGCCTGCGCGGCCGGCATGGAGTCGCCATCGGTGACCACCAGCCAGCCGACCCTGTTCCGGCTACCCGGTCGCAACTTCGCCGCGGGCTGAGGCTCCTGCTCGACGTCGCCTCAGCCGCGCAGCAGGTTGGTGCGCAGCAGGTGGTCGGCGGCGGCGTGGTGGCCGGCGTCGGTGAGCAGGCCGGCCGGGGCGAGGACGTAGTCGCGGTCCACGACGAGGGTGGCGTGCCGGAGGATGGGGCGCAGTACCGAATCCGCGCGCAGCACCGACTCCACCGTGGCCAGCGTGTCCTGGCTGGCGTGCCGGAAGACGCCGCCGGAGGCGACCAGGATGCCGGCGCCGCGCGGGCCGAAGCGGCCGTCGACCATTCTGGCGTGCCGGCGCAGGGCGAGGACGGCGGCCAGGCCGGCGAGGCGGCTGTCCACGGCCGCGTCGGCGGCGTCGGTCGGGATGAACTCGACGTGCTCGGCACGGAAGCGGGCGGCGGCGGCCAGTGGGTCGTGTTCGCCGTCGGCCAGCAGTCGCTCGGTGGCCGCCTCGGCCACGATGCCAGGCGCTGACCAGCGCATCCCGATGTCCCCCTCAACGGTGCGCCGCTCCGGGGGCAGCGCGACCGCGCGGGCCGGGCCGGCCCCGGCGGCCGGGGTGGACACGGCCGAGTAGACATCCGTGGTCGCGCCGCCGACGTCGACGACGAGCACCGCGCCGGCACCCTCGGAGTCGCGCTCGGCCAGCACCCTGGCCAGGCCGGACACACCGATCAGGACCGCGTCCGGGGTGACCGCGCGGACCAGCCGGCGAAAACGCGGTCCCCTGGACAGGCCCTTGCCGCCGATCACGTGGGTCAGGAAGACCTCGCGGATGGCCGCGCGGGCCGGCCCCGGCGCGAGTTCGCCGACATCGGGCAGCACGTTCGCGGTGGCCACCACCTGCCGGCCGGTCTCGTCCAACGCCGCGAACGCCTCGGCCTCGGCCTCGTTGTTGCCGGCCAGCACGATCGGCGCGGCGATCCGGTTGCCGGCCAGCCGGCGGGCGTTGTGCAGCAG
>CAJCJE010000671.1 GCA_903970565.1 Candidatus Melainabacteria bacterium
GCACTCCGAACACGACTCCCGCCTCGGTACCCCAGTGGACCCGGCTGGTTACGACTACGACGGCGCTGTGCTGTGGCAGGCCCACTCCACGGAGTTGTGGCGCCGGTTCACCATTACCGTGGCCCGCACCCTCGCTGCCGCGTTGGGTATTCGCCCGACTGATCTCAAGGACCATCTGCGGGTGTCCTACGCCAAGGTGGCGGAGTATCAGCGGCGTGGACTGGTGCACTTCCATGCGGTGATCAGGATCGACGGACCGGCAGGCCCGGAGACATCGCCTCCGGCCGCTGTCACGGCTTCCCTTGTGGCCGAAGCGATCCGGCACGCGGCACGCACAGTTACGGTGTCTACACCGGACAGTCTGGAAACGGGCGTGCGGGTGTTGGGTTGGGGGCGGCAGGTCGACGTCGAACCGATCGAGGCCGGCACGTCGGAAGATCCGGAGCAACGGGTCCGGGATGCGCGGGTAGCGGGCTACATCGCCAAGTACGCCACTAAGGACACCGGAGTCACCGCAGGCACCGACACCCGGATTCGCTCCCCGGAGCACATCGAGGACTTGACGGCGAGTGAGCATCACAAGCAGATGATGCGGACCTGCTGGCGCCTCGGTGGCCTCCCGGAGCTCGCAGACCTGGGGTTGCGGCGATGGGCGCACATGCTCGGGTTCCGGGGCCACTTCCTGACCAAGTCCCGCCGCTACTCGGTCACCTTCACCACCATCCGCCAGACCAGGGCGCAGCACCGCCTGACCACACATCTGGCCGAACTGGGCGTCGACGACACCGACACGGTGACCGTGCTCAACGACTGGACCATGACCGGCATCGGCTACCACTCTGACGCCGAACGCGACTACGCCGCAGTCATCGCCGAAACCGCCCGGCAACGACCAGCCACACGCGACGACCAACAACTGGCGGTGGCGTGATGGGTCGCCCACCGCTGTCGATTGGCACCTACGGCAAGATCCGGGTAACGGAGGAGGGCCCGGGAAGCTTCCGGGCTCGGTGCCTCTATCGCGACTACGACGGAAAGACATACGAGGTGGCCAGATTCGGCGCTACGGGCACGAAGGCTGAGACTCGACTCAAGGAGGCCTTGCGGGACTGGGTCGCGCCTGCGGTGTCGGAGGGAGTGACGACCGCCGCCAAGCTGGCCGACGTCGCGCGCTTGTGGATGCGTGAGCTAGAGGACGACGCAGCGAAGGATCACAAGAGCTGGGGCACCGTCGACACCTACCGGAACCGGCTCGAAACGATCATCATCCCGGCTGTCGGTGAGCTTCGGATGCGAGAGATCAACAACCCCAAGATCGGCGTGCCGACGTTCGACAGGCTGTGTCGTCATGTACGCGATGCATCGAGCGTGAGTTCCGCGAAGACTGTTCGCGCCATCCTGTCTGGTGTGTGCACGTTCGCGGTTCGCTACGGCGCGCTGGACACGAACCCCGTCCGGGAGGTTGGCCGGTTGGAGAGCAAGAAGGCGAAGCATCAGCGAATCAAGCCGCGCGCGCTGACCGCTGACCAGGTAGTTGACCTCCTGGGGAAGCTCGACACCGATCCGCAGGCGATTGCTGCCGACCTGCCGGACCTGGCGCGGCTTTTCCTGGGGACCGGGGAGCGCACGGGCGAGGCGCTGGCAGCTTGCTGGCCAGACTTCGATGAGGGCAAGCGGCTGCTGACCATGGCCGGTAACGTGATCCGCGCCAAGGGCCGGGGGAAGGTCATGAACCGTGGCAAGACCGAGAACGCGGGGCGGGAGATCCCGTTGCCGGAGTGGTGCGTGGCCATGCTCGTTCAGCGCCGTTCAGTCGCGCGGGATCTGACTGGGCCGATCTTCCCCAGTAGCACGGGCACTGTCCGGGAGGCGTCCAACGTGCGCAACAGGGCCTGGCGCCCGTTCGTGATGCGCACCGGCTACGAGTGGGTGAGCTTCCGAACGTTCCGCAAGACGGTGGCCACCCTGCTTGACGATGCTGGCCTGTCTGCTCGCCAGATCGCGGACGTCCTGGGCCACGCGCACCCATCCATGACACAGGACGTGTACATGGGTCGGGGCACGGTCAGCCGCTTGGGAGCGGACGCACTGAATGCCTCGCTGACCCAACCGAACGAGTAAACCGGCCGTAAACCGGCCGTAGGATCTTGGAACGCGAGAACCCCAGGCCATTGACCTGGGGTTCTTGTGGGCCGCCTGGGGATCGAACCCAGAACCCAAGGATTAAAAGTCCTTTGCTCTGCCAGTTGAGCTAACGGCCCTCGGTGGCACAGCCTACCGAAGGGGTTCACCGGGCTGAGCAGGGCCCGACCAGGTGTCCACGCAGGCCCGACGACCGGCCTCAGCAGCGCCGGGCGGGCGGATAACGGCGTTGACGAGGGCGCGGAATTCTCGGAAAGTGAGCGCATCGCGGAAATGAACGGAGCGGAGGAAGTCATGACACCGACGCGGCGCCAGCGCTGGCACAGTGACCAGCACGCGATGATGCGCGCGTTCGGGTGTGACTTCCACCGCTTCCCACGCCTGTGGAATCTACTCCGGGCGGCTGCCGTGATGTGACGTTTCCCAGTAGCTACAAGGGAAGTCGCCCTTTGGCCAGGGCTGCACCTCACGGGCGAGGCGGCTTTCACGAGTTCGATATTCCTGCTCGAAATAAATTCCTGAGGCTATCCAATTTGGTCTGGATTTTTTCACAATCACGACCAGCGATTTGATTCCCGTAGTCGGCGCGAGTCCGGTCGACCAACCTCAGCACGCACGGTCCGGCCGGTGGCCGGCGTTCCTGGCAACAGCCTGGACCCGGCACGCGACCGGGGCGAGGCCGGGCACCTACGGTGATGGCCGGTCCGGACCGCCCATCGGTCGGAGTGGGTGTTCGGAGGCAACTCCGCGGGTGTCTGCGGCGTCTATTCGGACGAACCGGTCCGTTGACGTCAATTTCTACCGCTGATGCCTGAGGGGGTGCGATGTCGGTCAGCCCTGGTCCGACCCTGCCACCGGACGTGATCGCCCGCACGCTGATCGAAGGACCCTTCGAGTCCCCGGTCATCTGGCAATTGCTCCTGCTGGTCGCGGCCATCGCTGCCTATCTGCTGTTTCGCCCCCTGACCAAGCGCCGCCGCAACCGGATTCGGTCCCGGCAGCCGCTGGTCAACCGGTTGGTGATCATCGGCGGCTTACTGGGTCTGGCCGGCGCGTTCTGGCTGAACAACTATGTCGGCTACGTGCGGACCCCACACGACCTGGCCCAGCTGCTCCAGCGCAGCAGCGGATACACCGAGGCGGCCGGCGACGGGCTCGCGGCCATCACCGGCGCGCGGGACGACTACGTCAACGCGGCGGCTGCCGCGCTGGCCAACGCGAAGAACGCCGGCAGGGCAACGCCCGGTTCCGGGGCCGAGCGCCTGCCGGAGGTCTTGCAGGTGCCCATCGCCGATCCGGCGCGCGGGGTGCCGATTGGCACGGCGAACGTGATGCTGCCGCCGGGTTACTACAGCCCGGCCAACGCGCGCATCCGCTACCCGGTCGTCTATCTCCTGCACGGCTATCCGGAGGGCAGCCCGGACGACTGGTTCACCTCGGGCGACGCGCTCAACACGATGGAGGCGCTGCTCGCCGACCATGTGGTGCAGCCGATGATCGTGGTGGCACCGGACATGACCGCCGAGCAGTCCTCGGTCGACTGGGAATGCCTCAACGTGCCGGGCGGACCACAGTTGGAGGACTACCTCATCGAC
>CAJCJE010000672.1 GCA_903970565.1 Candidatus Melainabacteria bacterium
AGGCGTTCTGTCTGCTTTTGTCGGAAATGTAGCTGGTCGAACCAGTACCGTTGGGTGCGTTCACCAGGTCCTCGGGCAGGGCACGACGCCATGACCGGTTCCCTCGGGGCTGACCGGCCCTTGACAACCTGATCCCGCTCGCGCGGGCCGCACCATTCATCGTCCAGGGACCACCAACAGGTCATCTTGCCTGTTCGGGAGGGCTGCCGCCAGGGTGTGGGGCAGCTGGTGTCCGGGGTTGTCCGCGGGTGAGCGCATCGCCACTCCCTCGTTTCTCCTCCGGCCCAGGGGGCTGACGGTCCAGCGGCTGGTCGACATATTCGTCGCCGACGTCGTGGTGGATGTCGTCGTGGATGTTGCCAGGGTGTTACTGGTGGTCCTCCGGCCCAGGGCTGACACAGCATACGTGCCGTTGCTACCGGTGAGTAGTTTTAACTGTGTTCCGATAGCGCATCGACGTCGCACGGCCGGTCCTTGATCGCTGATCTGGTTGATCATTGGCAGGACCCCCGGAAGGGGACCTGTAATGGCAACGTCGCGGAGCCCCGGCCATGACGCGAGTTGGGCCGTTGTGCTGCGGGTTAAGGTGATCCAGGGCACCTTCCGGCCTGTTTCAGGAGGCTCAATGACGATCGGCGACATGACGACCGGCAACGCCGACACCTACGGCAACATCGCCGATCTGGTCACCTCCGCCGCGCTGCGCGGCCCGGCCCATGCCGCGCTGATCGACGCCGACTCCGGGCAGCAGCTGTCGTGGTCGGAGGTGCACGCCGCCACGGACGCGCTGGCCGCCGTGCTCCTGGACGCGGGTGTCGCGCCCGGCGACCGGGTGGCGATCCGGCTGCCCATCGGCCCCGCGTACTGCATCGCCGTGTTCGGGGTGCTGCGGGCCGGCGCGGTCGTCGTGCCACTGAGCGGGGACGTGCCGCCCAGGGTGGTCGTCACCCTGCTCGCCGACTGCGGCGCGGTCGCCCTGATCGGTGACGCCGTCTCCGGCGTGGAGCTGCCCCGGTTCGACGCTCCGGGCCGGCCTGAGCAGGACCCGCCGGAGCTGGAGTCCATCGGTGGCGGTGAGGACCTGGCGGTGCTCTGCTACACCTCCGGCACCTCGGGCACCGCCCGCGCGGTGATGCTCTCCCACCGGGCCCTGCTGGCCAACGCCGAGCAGTGCGCCGCGCTGCGGCCCGCACCGGTCACCGCGGCCGACCGGCTGCTGCTGGCACTGCCGCTCGCGCACGCCTACGGTCTGGGCCCCGGCCTGATCCAGGTCGTCGCGGCGGGCGCGACCGCCGTGTTGCTGCCGCACTTCCGCGTCGCGCAGGCGGTCGAGGTCATCCAGACCCACCGGGTGACCACCCTGGTCGGGGTGCCACCGATGTACTCGGCGCTGCTGACCCTGCCGCCCGATCGGCTGCGTGCGGCGCTGTCCACCGTCCGCCTGTTCACCTCCGGCGCCGCGCCGCTGCCCGCCGGCGTGCTCGCCGGCATCCGGAACGTCACCGGGCTGTCGGTGTTCGAGGGGTACGGACTGACCGAGACCGGGCCGGTGCTGACCTCGACCCTGGTCGGCGGGCACGCCAAGCCGGGCTCGGTCGGTCGGCCGCTGCCCGGTGTCGAGTTGCGCCTGGTGGACAGCGACGGCGACCCGCTGCCCGGCCCCGACGACGCCGACCCCTTCAGTGACGAGAGCGGCGGCACCGGCGTGGTGTCCGTGCGCGGGGCCAACCTGTTCAGCGGCTACTGGCCCGACGGCCTGCACGGTCCGGACGCCGACGGCTGGTTCCGCACCGGCGACATCGGCTACCTCGACGCCGATGGCGACCTGCACCTCGTCGACCGGGCCAACGACCTGATCATCGTCAACGGCTTCAACGTCTACCCGCACGAGGTCGAGCGGGTGCTCGCCGAACTGCCGGCGGTCGCCGAGGCCGCCGCCATCGGCGTGCCGGACGAGCGCACCGGGGAGGCGGTCAAGGCCGTGCTGGTTTCCCGGCCGGACGCGGAACTGACCGTGGAGGGTGTCATCGCGCACTGCACGGAACGCCTGGCCAGGTTCAAGGTGCCCAGCACGGTGGAGTTCGTGCCGTCGCTGCCGCACTCGGTGACCGGCAAGGTCGCCCGCTCGCTGCTGCACTGAGCGCGGCCGGGCGAGATAGCGCGGCGGGGAGAGGTGGGAAGGGCGTCATGGCGCATCGGGTAGCGGTGATGACCAGGGTGGGCTGTCACTCCTGCGTGCAGGCGGAGGCCGATGTCGAGCGGATCTGCGCCGAACTCGGCGTGCCGTGGTCGGCGCGGGACGTGGACAGCGATCCGGAGCTGCGCGCCGAATACGGCGACCGGGTGCCGGTGATCCTCATCGACGGTGCCGAACACGGTTACTGGTCGGTGGAGGAGGACCGGTTCCGGCGCGCGCTGGCGCGCTGAACCACACCCCGAACTCACGACCATTACCGGATGCTTACCGATCGGACCGGACCAGCGAAACGGGCACCATCCAATGTCAGGTCAGCGTCGTATACGTGGTGTGAACCGCGAAACGAATACCGCCTCGGTGGCAGACAGTTCCCGCAGAACCGCTCGACCGGCCCGGCCGCGCCTGTCCATCCTGGCCGCGATCATGGTCGGGGTGATCAGCATCGGCTCGGCGATCGCCGCCGGTGAGATGCTCGCGGTGTTCCTCGGGCCGACGTCCTCGCCGCTGCTCGCGGTCAACGAGGAGATCGTCAACCTCACCCAGGCGCGGTTCAAAGAGTTCGCGGTGGACACGCTCGGCCTCGGCACCGACGACAAGACCGTGTTGATGATCAGTGTCGCGGTCGCACTGTTGATCTTCGGCATCCTCGCCGGACTGCTGTCCCGGCGGCGCGCGGCACCGGGCGTGCTGCTGGCGGTGCTGTTGGGCGTGGTCGGCGTCTACGTCGTGCTGCAACGAAAGGACCTCGGCCAGCTGGGGGTGCTCTCCCCGGTCGGCAGTCTGGTGGTCGGGGTCCTGGCGTTCCGCTGGCTGCACCGCCTGGCGCTGTCCTGGGCCGATGCCGAGCACGAGGCGGGCGTCGCGGCTGACGCGCTGGACGCGGAGATCGCCGCCGAACTCGCCGCACACCCGACCGGACTCGACCACGATCCGCACGACGGACTCGACCACGATCTGGACGAGGAACCGGCCGACGAGCCGGACGGCTCCCACGACGACGGCCTCCACGACTCCGGCTCCCACGACACCGGCCTCCACGACGACGCTCCTCGC
>CAJCJE010000673.1 GCA_903970565.1 Candidatus Melainabacteria bacterium
GGTCGGGGAAGGTGTCACCGACCGCCGTCAGCTCCGCGGCCTCGGCCCGGAACCGGTCCGGGTCGGTCAGGCTGAGCAGCGTGGTCTCGTCGAAATAAGCCAGGTGGCTGACCTGGTCGGCGACGCTCCAGCCGACCGCAGGGGTCGGCAGTTGCCAGTCCGGGTCGGTCAGGCCGGCCAGAATGTCGAGAATCACGTCGGATTCGGCGCGCAGGTCCTCGATCAGCCCGGTCAGGTCGGTGGCCATCTACCGACCCGTCCAGACCGGGGTTCGCTTGTCGCGGAACGCGGCCGGCCCCTCCTGGGCGTCGGCGCTGCGATACACCGGTTCCCAGATGCGTTCCGCTTCGTCGAACGCCTCGGCAAGCGGAAATTGTGCCGACAGAGAGGCCGTCTTCTTCGCCGCCTGCACCGACAGCGGCGCGTTCGCGGCAATGCGTTCGGCCAGCGACTGGGTCGCCGAACGCAGCTCGCCCGGGGCGACGACCTCGTTCACCAGGCCGACCTCGTGCGCGCGGGCGGCACTGATCGGGTCGCCGGTCAGCAGGATCTGCATGGCGATCTTCGGGGGGATCAGCCAGGACAGCGGGGCCGCCCACGGCGCGCCCCGGCCGACCTTGACCTCGGTGATCGCGAAGCGGGCGGACTCGGCCGCCACGCACAGGTCGCAGTTCTGGGCCAGCAGGAAACCGCCCGCGTAGGCGACGCCGTTGACCGCGGCGATCGTCGGCTTGCCGATCTCGATGTTGCGGCCGAACTGCGGCAGGAAATCCGGCGGCGGAACGGTCAGCGCATCCCGCGCCATTTCTTTGAGGTCGCCGCCCGCGCAGAATGCCTTCTCGCCCGCGCCGGTCAGCACGAGCACCTTGGCCGCGTCGTCGGCGTTGAAGCGGCGCACCCCGTCGAACAGGCCCTCCCGCACGGCCCTGCTCAGCGCGTTGCGTGCCTGCGGCCGGTTGATGGTCAGCCACGCGACGCCCCGCGCGAGTTCGTACCGGACCGGGTCACTCATGCTGTCCTCCCGCATCGTCCTGCTCCTTGACCACGGCGAGCACCGCCCCGCCGGCCACCTGCGCGCCGGCCGCGACGGTGATCTCGCTGACCACCCCGGCCGCCGGGGCGCGGATGGTGTGCTCCATCTTCATCGCCTCGATGGCCAGCATCGGCGCGCCCTCGGCGACCCGGTCGCCCACGGCCACCTCGACCCGCACCACGGTGCCCGGCATCGGCGCGAGCAACGACCCGGCCTGCGCCGAGGCCGACGGGTCGGGAAACCGCTCGATCTCCGCCAGCGCGGTGTGCCCGAGCGGACTGTCCACATACGACACGGACCCGATCCGGGTCACCGCGATCACCCGCCGCGTCCCGGCGATCTCGATGTCCACGGCGTCGGGCGCGGCCGAGTGCAGCACCACGTCGCCCAGGTCGGTGCCGTCGACGGTCGCCGACAGGCCGTCCCGGTCGATGCGGTAGCGCACCTCGACCCGCCGGCCGGCCACCTCGTAGTCGGCTTCCTGTCGGGTGCTGGGATTGTTGCGCCAGCCCGACGGGAGACTCGCCAGCACCGGGCTGTCGGTGCGCCGCCGCGCCTGCCCGGCCAGCGCCGCCGCCAGCACGTGCACCCGCTGCGCGTTCTCGTCGACCGGGCCGCACAGGTCGGCGGGCGGATGCCGGTCGAGGTAGCCGGTGTCGATCGCGCCGGCGGCGAACTCCGGTTCGCGCAGGATCGCCACCAGCAGGTCCCGGTTGGTGACCACGCCGTGCAGCCGGGCCCGCGACAACGCCCCGGCCAGGGTCCGGCGCGCGTCCTCGCGGGTCGGGCCGTAGCCGATGACCTTCGCCAGCATCGAGTCGTAGTAGGTGCTCACCGCGGTGCCCGAGGCGAATCCGGCATCCACCCGCAACCCGGCCACCGGGTCGATGTCGACGGTGTGCAGGTCGCCGCTGACCGGGAGGTAGCCGCCCGGCGCGTCCTCGGCGTAGAGGCGGGCCTCGATGGCGTGCCCGGTGAAACTCGCCCCGGTGACCCTCGGCGGCAGCGGCTCACCCGCCGCGACGTCGAGCTGGACCTTGACCAGGTCCAGTCCGGTGATCAGTTCCGTCACCGGATGCTCCACCTGCAACCGGGTGTTGACCTCCAGGAAGTAGAACCGGCCCTCGGCGTCCAGCACGAACTCCACGGTGCCCGCGCCCACGTAGCCGATGGCCTTGCCGGCCGCGACCGCCGCGCGACACAGTTCGGCCCGCAACTCCTCGCCGACCACCGGGGACGGCGCCTCCTCGATGATCTTCTGGTAGCGGCGTTGGATCGAGCACTCCCGCTCGAACAGGTGCACCACGGTGCCGGCCTGGTCGCCGACGATCTGCACCTCGATGTGCCGGGGCGAGGTGACCAACCGCTCCAGGAACACCGTGCCGTCACCGAAGGCCGACGCGGCCTCCCGCCGGGCCCCCGCCACCGCGTCCACGACCTGCGTCTCGTCGTGGACGATCCGCATCCCGCGCCCGCCGCCGCCGAACGCGGCCTTGACCAGGACGGGGTAGCCGATCTCGGCCGCCGCCGCCCGCAGCTGGTCCGGTTCGGGCTGCCGCGCCGCGTCGAACACCGCACCGGGCAGCACCGGCACGCCGGCCTCGGCCATCAGCCGTTTGGCCGCGATCTTGGACCCCATCGCCTCGATGGCCTCCGGGGTCGGCCCGACGAAGGTCAGACCGGCCGCGCCGCAGGCTCGGGCGAACTCGGCGTTCTCCGACAGGAACCCGTAGCCGGGATGCACCGCGTCCGCGCCGGTGCGCCGGGCGGCCTCGACGATCGCCTCGGCGCGCAGGTAGGTCGCCGCCGGGGTCGACCCCGGTAGCCGCACCGCCTCGTCGGCCTCCCGCGCGAACGGCAGACCCGCGTCGGGGTCGGCGAACACCGCGACGGTGGCGATGTCCATCGCGCGCGCGGTGCGGATGATCCGCGAGGCGATCTCACCCCGGTTGGCGATCAACAGTTTCCGGATGGTCACGTCGTGTTCCCTTTCCTACATCCGGAAGACGCCGAAGCCACGGCGTCCGGCGACGGCCGCGGAATGCGCGGCCGACAACGTCATCCCCAGCACCGAACGGGTGTCGCGCGGGTCGATCACGCCGTCGTCGTAGAGCCGGGCGGTGACGAAGAAGATCGGAAGAGCGTCGTGTAGG
>CAJCJE010000674.1 GCA_903970565.1 Candidatus Melainabacteria bacterium
GCAGACCCTGGCTGCCGCGCAGTCCGGCCAGCGCGTCGAGGAAGGCGTTCGCCGCGGTGTAGCTCGCCTGACCGGCGCCGCCGAGGACACCGGCGACCGAGGAGAACAGCACGAAGGCAGCCAAGCCGAGGTCGGCGGTCAGTTCGTGCAGATTGACGGCGCTGTCCACCTTGGAGGTGAAGACGCGGTCGAGTTGTTCCTCCGACAGGGAGTCCAGCAGGCTGTCGTCGAGGGTGGCGGCGGTGTGCACGACCGCGGTCAACGGGTGCGCTGCCGCTACCGAGTCGAGCACCTCGGCCAGCGCGGCCCGATCGGCGACGTCGCAGGCCACGATGTCGAGCCGGTCACCGAGTTCGGCGTTCAGTTCGGCCGCGCCGGGGCTGTCCCCGCCTCGCCGGCTCAGCAGCAGAACCTTGGCGACCTGGTGTTCGGTGACCAGATGCCGGGCGACCAGGCCAGCCAGGCCGGCCGCCGCGCCCGTGATCAGCACGGTGCCTTCGGGGTCGAGGGTGCCGAGGCCGGGTACGAGGTCTTCCGGCAGGCCGAGCTGCGCCAGGCGCGGGACCGAAATCTCCGTGCCCCGTATTCGGATCTGTGGTTCGCCGGCCGCGATCGCGGACAGCAAGGTCCTCAGGTCACCACCGTCGAAGTCGACGATGGTGATCCGGTCCGGGTACTCGGCCTGCGCGGAACGCACGAATCCCCATACCGCGCCGACCACGGGGTCTTCGGCGGAGTTCGGGGTCACCACCACCAGGCGGCGCTCGGTGGAGGGTTCGCCGGCGAGCCAGCCGCGCACGACGTCCAGGGTCCGCAGCACCGCGCGCCGGGCCTCGGTGCCGAGCGCGGCCGTGCTGCCCGAACCGCAGTTCCACAGCAGGATCTCGGGCAGTTCGGGATCGGCCACGGCTTGGTCGAGGTCGGGGTAGTGGCGCAGGCCCTCGAACACGTCGGGGGTGTCCGCGCCGAGCACCGCGACCTGCCCTCGCTGCTGGCCGCTCGGCGTGATCCGGACCCAGTCCAGACCGTGCAGCCCGTTCACGCCACCCGCGACGGCCAGCTGCTCAGCGGACACCGGGCGCATCCGCAGTTCCCCGACTTCGGCGACCGGTGACCCGGCGGTGTCGGCAACCTGAAGACTGATCAGGTCCTCGGCGGAGCGAACCAGCCGGCACCGCAGCGCCGTCGCCCCGGAGGCGAACAGCGAAACCCGGCTCCAGAGGAACGGCATCTGCTGTTTTCCGCTGGCCGGTTCGGCGAATCCGACGCTCTGCAACGCGCCGTCCAACAGGGCAGGATGCAGCGCGAACGAGTCGCCGGCCGTATCGTCGGGCAGGGAAACCTCGGCGAAGACCTCGTTTCCGCGACGCCAGACCGACCGCAGGCCCTGGAAGATGCCGCCGTAGTCGATCCCGGCAGCGGCCAGGGTGTCGTAGTAGCCGGTGATGTCGACCGACTCGGCGCCGGTCGGTGGCCATTGCGCGAGGTCGAAGGCTGCCGGCGGGGTGGTCGCGGACAGCACCGCCGCCGCATGGCGAACCCACGGACCGCTGCTGCCCTCCGGTCGGGAGTGGACTGTCAGCGTCCGCTCACCGGACTCCGCCGCCGCATGGACCATCACGCGAACCGCGACGCCCTGACCAGCAGTGATGACCAGCGGCGCCTGGAGGGTCAGCTCCTCCAGTGCAGAGGACCCCACCTGTTCGGCGGCGCGCAGGGCGATCTCCACGAACGCGGTGCCGGGCAGGATGGTCGAACCGAACACCACGTGCTCGGCCAGCCACGGAGTGGTGCGGGTCGACAGCGTGCCGGTGAACAGGTGACCGTCGCCCTCGCCCAACGCGACAACGGCGCTGAGCAGCGGATGTCCGGTCCCGGCCAGTCCCGGCAGCGCGGTTCCGGCGCCCGGCCGGCCGGGCGTGGCCAGCCAGTAGCGTTGCCGTTGGAAAGCGTAGGTCGGCAGGTCGACCCGTCGCGGTTTCGCGCCGGCGAAGGCCACCGACCAGTCGACCGAGGTGCCGCGCACGTAGGCCTGCGCCAGGGAGGTCAGGAACTGGGCGAGGTCGCCGTCACCGCGCTTGAGCGAGCCGATGACCGCGCCGCCGGCGCCGGCCGAGTCCAGGGTTTCCTGTAGTGCGGCCGACAGCACCGGGTGCGGGCTCATCTCGATGAACACGTCATGCCCGGCTTCCGCCAGGTTCGCGACCACCGGGGCGAACCGGACCGACTGCCGCAGGTTGCGATACCAGTAGTCGCCATCGAGTTCGGCACCGGAGATCAGCGCGCCGGTCACCGTCGAGTAGAACGGGATCGTGCTCCCGGTCGGCGAAAGTCCGGTAAGGACGGTGCGCAGACTCTCCTGGATCGCCTCTACCTGTGGCGAATGCGAGGCATAGTCCACCGAGATCTTCCGCGTCCGGATGTCGCGTGCGGTAAAGGCGGCGATCAGCTCGGCGAGCGCGCCCGCCTCACCCGCGAGGACGACCGAGGACGACCCGTTCACGGCCGCGACCGACACGCGGTCGGCCAGTTCGACGATCTCGGCTTCGACCTGTTCCAGCGGCAACGCGACCGAGACCATCTCGCCGGCACCGGCGAGCGCGATGATCTCCTTGCTGCGCAACGTGACCACGCGGGCCGCGTCGGACAGCGACAGCGCGCCGGCGACATGCGCGGCGGCAATCTCACCCTGGCTGTGGCCGATGACCGCGGCCGGCTGAACGCCGAAGGTCTGCCACAACGCGGCAAGTGAGACCATGACGGCGAACAGCGCCGGCTGCACGACGTCGACCCGATCCAGCGACGGCGCGGAGTCCCGTTCCCGCAGGACATCCGTCAGCGACCAGTCGACGTACGGGGCGAACGCCTCCTCGCACGCCGCGATCTTCTCGGCGAAGGCCGGCGCGGAGTCGAGCAGGGCACGCCCCATGCCGATCCACTGCGCACCCTGGCCGGGGAAGACGAAGACGGTTTTGCCGGCCAGATCGGCGATTCCCTCGACGATGTTCGCCGCCGGCCGGCCAGCGGCCAGATCGTCCAAGGACCGGTCGAACTCACTGGATTCCCCGGCGACCACCACCGCGCGATGCGCAAACGGGGACCTCGTCGTGATCAGCGAAAAACCGACATCGACCGGATCGGAATCCGCAACGGACCTCAGGTTGGCGGCGCTGTCCCGAAGCGCGGCGTCAGCCGCAGCCGACAGGACCCACGGCAGCGCCAACGGACGCACGCCCGGTTCCTCATCGAGCGGAGACTCCTCGGCTTGTTCGAGGATGACGTGCGCGTTGGT
>CAJCJE010000675.1 GCA_903970565.1 Candidatus Melainabacteria bacterium
GGCCGGGTCGTCCATCGCGCGGTACCAGGTGGGCGCGGCCTGCGCATCGGCGGCGAGCTGCTCCCGCAACGCCTGCACCAGCATCACGTCGAGCAGGCTGTCCAGCAGCGCCTGCTGTCCCGGTGCGTCGCGCAGCAGCTCACCGGCGAACACGTCCAGGGTTGCGCGCAGGGTCGACCCGGCGTTGGGACGCACCACGGTCAGGTCCGGTAGCCCGGCGAGGAGTCCGCCGCACAGGCCACCCTCGAAGGTGTACGCGCCGCAGAAGAAAGTCGTCGCATCACCAGATCCGGTACCGAACGCCATCCGTCGCGCGCCGCCGGGCGGACCGGAGGAGTCGTGGTCGGCGAACGGGATCGCCTCGGCCCCTGGCGCGTGGGCCATGAACTGCGGGGACGGCCCTCGGACCAGGACGATGTCGCCGGAGAGCACGTGGCGGGCGTGGCCGGCGTCGTCGGTCCATGCGAACGCCTGGCCGCTGAGGATGCCGTGGATCGCGAGCTGGGCGCCGGTCGGGAACCGAATCCCCCACACCCCGCGCGCCGTCGAGTGCGAGAACGCGGCGCCGCGCGCACGCGAGCGCCGCAGCAGATCTGTCAGCACGTCCACAGCATGAGACGATCGCACATCTTTTCGCTCGAATCCAGCATGGATGATGACCCTGGATGCGGGTTTGATGGCGGACAGGAACAGGAACCTCGGGAAGGAGGGGCGTCATGCCCCTGGCAGTGCGGTTCGACGAGTACGGTGACATCGACGTGCTGGAGGTGCGCGAGGTACCCCAGCCGGAACTCGCGGCCGAGGAGGTACTGGTGCGCGTGCGCGCTGCCGGGATCAACCCCGGCGAGAACGCGATCCGGACCGGCGTAATGCACGAGCGGTGGCCGGCGACCTTCCCGTCCGGCCAGGGCAGTGACCTGGCCGGTGTGGTGGCGGAGGTCGGCTCCTCGGTGCACACCTGGTCGGCCGGCGATGAGGTGATCGGCTGGGTCGACACCCGCGCCAGCCAGGCCGAACTGGTTGCCGTCCCCGCCGGCAATCTCGTGCGGCGCGACCCCGCCGTGCCGTGGCCGGTCGGTGGCGCGCTGTTCGTCGCCGGCACCACCGCATACGCGAACGTGCGCGCCGTGGGAGCGGGTCCGGGCGACACGGTGGTCGTCGCCGGTGCCTCGGGTGGGGTGGGTTCGCTGACCGTGCAGTTGCTCCGCCACGCCGGCGCCACCGTCATCGGGTTGGCCGGCGAGTCCAACCACGCCTGGCTGCGCGATCACGGCGTGGTCGCGGTGACCTACGGCGACGGCGTGCTCGACCGGATACGTGCCGCCGCGCCCAACGGCGTCGACGCCTTCGTCGACAACGTCGGCGACGGCTACCTCGACCTCGCCCTGGGACTCGGCGTGGCCAAGGACCGGATCAACACGATCATCGATTTCGCCGGCGCGGCCCGTACCGGTGCCAAGGCCGAGGGCATGTCCGGCTACGCCACGGTCGACGTACTGGAAGAGCTGGTCAAACTGGTCGCGGCCGGTGACCTCGACGTCCCGATCGCCGCCACCTATCCGCTGGCCGAGGTCCGCGCCGCCTACCGGGACCTGATGAACCGGCACACCCGAGGCAAAATCGTGCTCCTGCCGTGACGACTCGCATGGTCAGGCCTGCCTTCCGTAGCGACGAGGGCAGTTCGTGCGGCTGCACCCGAGTGGACGGCGGTCCTGGCTGTGTCAGGTCAACCTCCTTCCTGCCGTCAGGTCGACCGAAGTGAGTTGATCAGTTCGATGGTCGGGCCGACCTCCAGAGCGCGGCTGTGTGCCTTGTCGTCGATGACCGTCATGCGTGGCGCCGTCCCGGTGGCGCCGTCCCGGTGGCGGCGGGCCAGGGCGTGTCGTCGGGGCTGCTCGGTGTACCGGTTCGGGCGAATTCCGTCCAGGCACCGGCGATCGTGTCGGACACCTGCCCGACCGTGAGTTCCTCGAAGTAGGGGCCTTCCGCTACCGTCAGCCGACCTTCCACCTGTTCCGGAGGCGTGTGGTGTTCACCGTCGCGTCATCATGTGTCGCCTGTCCGCGACCGGGAAACCCGGTGCTCAGCATGTTATCTGCCGTTATTTAATCTATGTTAAACTATTTCCGCACCAGGAACTGTCCGAGTCAGGGAGTACACGGTGACCACCCTCTCCATCGAAGAGCAGGCAGTCGTTGCGACCGTCCGGGAATGGGTCGACAAAGAGGTCCGCCCCGTCGTCCGGGAACTCGAACACGCCAACGAGTACCCCGAGCAGCTGATCGAACAGATGAAACAGCTCGGCATCTTCGGCCTCGCCATCCCCGAGCCCTATGGCGAGGCGCCCGTCTCGACGCCCTGCTACGTGCGGGTCACCGAGGAACTCGCGCGCGGCTGGATGAGTCTCGCCGGCGCGATGGGCGGCCACACCGTCGTGGCGAAACTCCTGCTTGCCTTCGGCACCGACGCGCAGAAGCAGCGCTATCTGCCGGGGATGGCCACCGGGGAGATCCGCGCGACTATGGCGCTGACCGAACCCGATGGCGGCTCGGACCTGCAAGCGCTGACGACGACCGCGCGGCGGGACGGCGAGGGCTATCTCGTCACCGGAACGAAGACCTGGATCAGCAACGCACGACGTTCTCAGCTGATCGCCCTGCTGTGCAAGACCGACCCGGCGGCCACTCCGCGACACCGGGGCATCAGCATTCTGCTCGTCGAGCACGGCGCTGGGCTCACCGTCTCACGCGATCTGCCCAAACTCGGCTACAAGGGCGTGGAGAGCTGCGAGTTGTCCTTCGACGGCTACCGCGCCGCCGCCGACGCGATTCTGGGCGGCGAGGAGGGCCACGGGTTCGCGCAGATGATGAAAGGTCTGGAAACCGGTCGAATCCAGGTCGCGTCGCGGGCACTCGGCGTCGCGCGGGCCGCCTTCGACGACGCATTCGACTACGCGCAGCAGCGCGAGAGCTTCGGCCAGCCGATCTGGAAACACCAGTCGATCGGCAACTACCTGGCGGACATGGCCACCAAACTCACCGCCGCCCGCCAACTGGTCCTGCACGCCGCGCAGCGCTTCGACTCCGGGCAGCGCTGCGACATGGAGGCCGGCATGGCCAAGCTGTTCGCCTCCGAGACCGCGATGGAGATCGCCCTCAACGCGGTGCGAATCCACGGCGGTTACGGCTATTCCACCGAGTACGATGTGGAGCGTTATTTCCGCGACGCGCCGCTGATGATCGTGGGTGAGGGCACCAACG
>CAJCJE010000676.1 GCA_903970565.1 Candidatus Melainabacteria bacterium
AGTCGGGGAACGCGGCGAAGGTGGCGCCGGCCGCGACGATCAGCCAGACCTCGTTGCCGTCCCAGACCGGGCCGATCGTGTTGAGTAGCACCCGCCGCTGGGTGTCGTCGCGGCCGAGGATCGGCAGCAGCATCCCGACGCCGAGGTCGAAGCCGTCCAGGAACAGGTAGCCCAGCCAGAAGAAGGCGATCAGGCAGAACCAGAAGACCGGCAGCGACATGGTGGGCTCCTTTCCGGGACAGGTGGATCAAGAGGGTCAGTAGGCGAAGGCGAGAACGTCGGCGGCGGCCTTGTCGCCGTCGGAGGTGGTGTCCTCGGGCGGCAGGACGCCGGGCAGGCCGGCGCGGACGTAGCGGACCATGACGGTCGTCTCAATCACGGCGAGGCAGGCGTAGACGGCGGTGAGGACGATGACCGAGGTCAGTGCCTCGCCGACGGTGACGCCGGCGGAGACCGCCTGCGCGGTGTACATCCAGACGCCGTCCAGGTCGGTCGGATTCGGTGCCACCACCCAGGGTTGGCGGCCCATCTCGGTGAAGATCCAGCCGAAACAGTTGGCCAGGAAGGGAGTGGCGATGCCCAGCAGCGCGAGCCGGTAGAACCAGCGGCCCCGGGGGAAGCGGCCCCGCCGGGTCAGCCACAGCGCCCCGGCGGCGGCCAGCGCCGCCAGCACGCCGAAGCCGATCATCAGGCGGAAACCCCAGTAGGTGATCGGCAGATCGGGCACGTAGTCGATCGGCTTGCCGGCCAGCGCGCCGAGCGAGGGGTCGTCGGGGTAGTCGGTGCCGTACTTCGCCTGGTACCGCGGGATGAGTTCCCGCACTCCCTGCACCCGGCTGGTGACATCACCGGTGGCCAGAAAGGACAGCAGGTAGGGCAGGTCGAGACTCTTCACGCTCTCGCAGTCGGGTTTCGCCACGTTGCCCAGCGCGAAGACCGAGAAGCTGGCCGGTTGTTCGGTGTGGCACAGGGCTTCCGCGGCGGCCATCTTCATCGGTTGCTGCTGGAACATCAGCTTGCCCTGCTGGTCACCGGAGATCGCGACGGCGGCGAAGGCGACGATGCCGACCCAGGCCCCGAGCTTGAGCGAGGCCCGCCACACCGCGCGGTCCTCGGTCACGGCCTCGGTTTCGGTCCGGTGTGCCCGGTGGGACCGGGCCAGGTGCCAGGTGGCGATGCCGACCAGGAAGGTGGCGCCGACGGCGAAACAGCCGGCGACGGTGTGCGGCAGCGCGGCCATCAGGGTCGGATTGGTCAGCACCGCGCCGATCGAGTCCAGCTGCGGGCGACCGTCGACCAGCCGCACGCCGACCGGGTGCTGCATCCAGGAGTTCGCGGCCAGGATGAAGTAGGTGGACGCGATGGTGGCCAGGGCGAAGGCCCAGGCGCTGGCCAGGTGCAGCTTCTTCGGCAGCCGGTCCCAGCCGAAGATCCACAGGCCCAGGAAGGTGGACTCGACGAAGAACGCGACGATGCCCTCCATCGCCAGTGGCGCACCGAAGACGTCGCCGACGAACCGGGAGTAGGAGCTCCAGTTCATGCCGAACTGGAATTCCTGCACCAGCCCGGTGACCACCCCCATCGCGAAATTGATCAGCAGCAGTTTGCCCCAGAACTTCGTCATCGCGTAGTACCTGCGCTTGCCCGTGCGCACCCACGCGGTCTGCATACCGGCGACCAGCACCGACAGTCCGATGGTCAGCGGGACCATCAGAAAGTGGTAGACGGTGGTGATGCCGAACTGCCACCGCGCGATCGCGAGCACGTTCACGAAACCCAGTCTCGGCGCGGCTGCCGGCACCTACCAGCGGCTACGGTCCCGACCTTGGCGGGACCAAGGTCCCGATCGTGGGGCGAGCCCTCAGCGCAGGGCCTCGGTGAGGTCGGCGGCGGCCCGGACCACCCTCGGGCCGATCTCGCCGTCGACGAGCTTTTGCAGTGCCACCACACCGATGCTGGCGCGCAGTTCGGGTACGCCGCGCACGGGCGCCGCGATACCGAACGCGCCGGCCTGGAGTTCACCGGAGGAGACCACCCAGGGCGCGCCGTTGGCGGGCAACAGGATCGCGCGGCCGGCCGCGCCGCGTTCCAGCGGGTGTCGGCTGCCGACCCGGTAGGCCACGTGGTACGTCGTCCAGGAGGGTTCGACGACCGCGATCGCCTGCGCCTGGTCGCCCTCGGCGACGGTCAGGTGCGCGGTGGCGCCGACCTCCTCGGCGAGGGTGTGCAGCATCGGCGCGGCGACCATCCGCAGCTGCGGCACGACGCGCGCGGCCAGCCGCAGCATCCCCAGGCCCAACCGGACTCGGGAGCCCTCGCGGCGGACCAGGCCGCGTTCCTGCAACGGCACCAGGAGCCGGTAGACGGCCGCGCGGCTGGCGCCGATGGCGGTCGCCAGGTCGCTGATGGTCGGCGCTTCGGACTCGGAGTCGGCGACCGCCTGGAGCACCGCGAGGCCGCGTTCCAGGGTCAGCGAACTCTCCCGGCTGGTGTGCGTCGGGGTCCTGGTCGCGCCGGGACGGGCCAGCGCGCCGAGGCGGGACGCGCCGACCGAACGGGGGTTCACCATGTCGCCGGTCTCCTTCCGGAGCCCACGCCACGGCACGCCCGCCTCCGGCCAGAGGCGAATCCGCGCCGTGGCCGCCGCATTCCGGGTTATCCCCGGCCTGGCGCGTCGGCGGGTACCACCATGCCGGCGACCTCGGCGATGCCGACCGTCGAG
>CAJCJE010000677.1 GCA_903970565.1 Candidatus Melainabacteria bacterium
GACCACCAAGGACCTCGTCCTCGTGTAGCGGCGACGTGATCCGCCGTGTTCCCCAGTACAACAGGAGAAAGCGCAACCGTGGCCACCACCAATGACCTCAAGAACGGCCTGGTCCTGAACATCGACGGCCAGCTCTGGACCGTAACGGCGTTTCAGCACGTCAAGCCGGGTAAGGGCGGCGCGTTCGTGCGGACAACGCTGAAGAACGTGCTGTCCGGCAAGGTGGTGGACCGGACCTTCAACGCCGGCCTGAAGGTGGAGACCGCGACGGTCGACCGGCGCGAGATGACCTACCTCTACAAAGAGGGCACCGACTTCGTCTTCATGGAAACCGACACCTACGAGCAGCTCACCGTGCCCGGTGCGACCGTCGCCGACGCCGCCAAGTACATGCTGGAGAACCAGAACGTGATGGTGGCCACCCACGAGGGCGTGCCGCTGTTCGTGGAAATGCCGGTCTCCGTCGAGCTGATCATCGAGCACACCGACCCCGGTCTCCAGGGCGACCGCTCCACCGGTGGCACCAAGCCGGCCAAGCTGGAGACCGGCGCGGAGATCCAGGTCCCGCTGTTCGTCAGCACCGGCGAGAAGGTCAAGGTCGACACCAGGGACGGACGGTACCTCGGCCGTGTCAGTGCCTGAGCCTGCGTGCTCGGCGCCGGATCAGGCACCGTCGAACCTGTCATTCCGTTCCGCGCAGCGTTGGGAAGCATCGTGAGTGGCGCTCGCCGCAAGGCGCGTAAGCGCGCGATCGACGTGCTCTACGAGGCCGACATCCGGGGCATCGACGCGGTGACCCTGCTCGCCGACCGGGTCGGCGCACCCGATCTGCCGCCGGTCAACGACTACACCGTCACCCTGGTCGAGGGCGTGGTGGCCAACCGGGCCCGAATCGACGAGCTGCTTGCCGAGCACGCCGAGGGCTGGTCGTTGCAGCGGATGCCCCCGGTCGACCTCGCCGTGCTGCGGATGGGTCTCTACGAACTGCTCTGGGCCCAGGACGTGCCCGACCCGGTGGTCATCGACGAGGCCGTCGAACTGGCCAAGGAGCTGTCCACCGACGATTCGCCGCGCTTCGTCAACGGCGTCCTCGGCCGCATCGCCGGCATCGCCGACCAGATCCGCGCCATTCTCTGAATTCACCCGTCGACGTTCTCCGGTCAACCGCCGAGTGCATCAGCTCGGCGGTTGACCGCGCGCGTCTTCCGTGCGCCGCTCCCACTTGACGACGTGCCACCGGCTTTGCCGCACATCGGTATCCGTCCGTGTCCGTCGACGTTCGGACGGCGTCGCACAGAGCGACCATCCGGGTGATCTCGGTAGCCTCCGGACGGGAAGACCACGGAGGCGGCCTGATCGATCACTCAGCGCGGTCGGCCGGGAGCAGCGGAACTGCCGGCGCGGCGATCGGCCGAGCCGGCAGAACTCGATGAGAGAAAGGGGTCACTCCTCCTTTGCCGGACGAGCCTCCGGCGGCAGAACGCCCCAGTCGATGAGCTGTTCGGTCAGCTCACCGGGGGTCATGTCGTAAATGATCGCCAGCGAGCGAAGGTCCTCGGTCCGGATGGACAGCACCTTGCCGTTGTAGTCCCCACGCTGGCTCTGGATCGTGGCGGCGTAGCGGGCAAGGGGCCCGACCTTTTCCGCTGGTAGCTGCTGCAATCGCTCCAAGTTGATGACGATTTTCGTGGCCGGCTCGGCGCCCGAGGGCACCCGGCCCTCCGGCAGCAACTCGGCGACCGGAACGCCGTAGAAGTCGGCCAGCTCAGCGAGCTTCTGCACGGTCACGGCACGGTCGCCACGCTCGTAGGAGCCGACGACGACGGCCTTCCACCGGCCACCTGACTTCTGCTCGACGCCGTGCAGCGACAGGCCCTGCTGCTGGCGGATTCCTCGGAGCTTGGCTCCAAGCGCCTTGGCGTAGTCGCCCATGTGACGGTTCTCCATTCGTTCGCCCCGTCAGTCGGTCTGGGAGAGCAACGGGGAGCCTGAGATCGATACGCAGAGTAATGGTTACTCGGCGTTTCCACCAGGTCAAGCTGATCCCGTTGTGTCCGCAACGCGAACTTGCCGACACCACTCGGATGGCGGACGCCAAGCGTTTGATATTGTGCAGGTCAGAGCCGGTATTAGCCGAGCTCGACGTCCTTTAAGGACCCGTCCGGTGAGGCGGGGAAGGAGGTCAGACGTGGCGTCACGGCAGCGTGGCGCGACGGACCCGGCCGGGCAGCGCGAGCTGCTTTCGGGTGGAGATGTCGCGCGAACCATCGCTCGAATGGCCCATCAGGTGATCGAGAAAACCGCATTGGACGCATCCGGTGCGCCTCCGGTCGTGTTGCTCGGCATCCTCAGTCGAGGTGCGCCGCTGGCCGACAGACTGGCGGATCGGATCGCGGAGTTCAGCGGCGTTCGGCCGCCCTGTGGCACCCTCGACGTCACCCTCTATCGCGATGACCTGCGCCGCAGGCCACCGCGCGCCCTGGAATCCACCCGGCTGCCCGCTGGCGGTATCGAGGATCGGCTCGTCGTACTCGTCGACGACGTGCTGTTCTCCGGTCGCACCATCCGGGCCGCCCTTGACGCGCTGCGCGATCTGGGCAGGCCGCGCGCGGTGCAGCTGGCGGTGTTGGTCGACCGGGGCCATCGCGAGCTGCCGATCCGCGCGGACTACGTCGGCAAGAACGTGCCGACCGCGCGCAGCGAGGAGGTAGCGGTCTTGTTGGACGAGGTCGACGGCACGGACGCGGTGTTGCTGCGCAGGCCCGAGTCGGGGGCGGGCGAGTGAAGCACCTGCTGTCCGCGGCGGATCTCGACCGGGACACCGCGATCGGACTGCTGGACACCGCGGAGGCGCTCAAACGCACCCTGCTCGGCCGGGAGGTACGCAAGCTGCCGACCCTGCGCGGCCGGACCGTGGTCACCATGTTCTACGAGAACTCGACCAGGACCAGGGTCTCCTTCGAGGTCGCCGGCAAGTGGATGAGCGCGGACGTGATCAACGTCTCGGCCAGCGGGTCCTCGGTGAACAAGGGGGAGTCGCTGCGGGACACCGCGCTGACCCTCGCGGCGGTCGGCGCGGACTGCGTGATCGTCCGGCACCCGGCCTCCGGCGCGGCCGACCGGCTGGCCGGCTGGCTGCGTGCCGCCGGCACCTCGGTGGTCAACGCCGGCGACGGTATGCACGAGCACCCGACCCAGGCCCTGTTGGACGCGGCGACCCTGCGCGAACGGCTCGGTGGCCTGGAGGGCAGGCGGATCGTTATCGTCGGCGACGTGCTGCACAGTCGGGTGGCCCGCTCCAACCTGCACCTGCTGCGCACGCTCGGCGCCGAGGTCGTGCTGGTCGCCCCGCCGACGCTCGCGCCGGACGGGATGACCAGGTGGCTGGACGAGGCGAAGGTGCCGATCAGCTACGACCTGGACGCCGAACTGCCCACCGCGGACGCGGTGATGCTGCTGCGCGTGCAGGCCGAGCGGATGCACGGCGGCTTCTTCCCGTCCACCCGTGAGTACTCGATCAGCTACGGCCTCTCGCAGGCCCGGCTCGGGCTGCTGCCCGAGCACGCCGTCGTCCTGCATCCGGGGCCGATGCTGCGCGGGATGGAGATCGCCTCGCAGGTCGCGGACTCGCCGAGGGCCGCGATCACCGAACAGGTCCGCAACGGCGTGCACGTTCGGATGTCCGTGCTCTACCACCTGCTGGCCGGCGAGGAGGAAACCACCTGATGGCGACGCGGACCGTAGTGATCCGAGGCGTTCGCCCCTATGGCGAGGGCGAGCGTCTGGACGTGCTGCTCGCCGACGGGGTGATCAAACAGCTCGCCCCGGCCATCGAGATCGACGAACACCCGGACGCGACCGTCCTCGACGCGGCCGGCCAAATCCTGCTGCCCGGTTTCGTCGACCTGCACACCCACCTGCGCGAGCCGGGCCGGGAGGACACCGAGACCATCCGGACCGGCTCGGCGGCGGCGGCGCTCGGCGGGTTCACCGCGGTGTTCGCGATGGCCAACACGAATCCGGTCGCCGACAACGAGATCATCGTCGAGCACGTCTGGCGGCGGGGCCGCGAGATCGGCCTGGTCGACGTGTACCCGATCGGCGCGGTCACCGTCGGCCTCGCCGGGCAGCGACTGGCCGAGATGGGCCAGATGGCCCGCTCCCAGGCGCAGGTCCGGGTGTTCTCCGACGACGGGCACTGCGTCGCGGACCCACTGATCATGCGTAGGGCGCTGGAGTACTCCCGCGCGCTGGACGGCGTGATCGCCCAGCACGCCGAGGAGCCGAGGCTGACCGCGGGCGCGCAGGCGCACGAGGGCGAGCACGCCGCGCGCCTCGGCCTGGCCGGCTGGCCGGCCGCCGCCGAGGAGTCGATCATCGCGCGGGACTGCCTGCTGGCCGGGCACCTCGGCGCGCGGCTGCACGTCTGCCACGTGTCCACCGCGGGCGCGGCCGACGTGCTGCGCTGGGCCAAGGCCCGGCCGCACGCCGGTTCGATCTCCGCCGAGGTGACCCCGCACCACCTGCTGCTCACCGACGAGCGGCTGGCCACCTACGACCCGGTCAACAAGGTGAACCCGCCGCTGCGCACCTCGGTCGACGTGGCCGCGCTGCGGCAGGCACTGGCCGAGGGCGTCATCGACTGCGTGGCCACCGACCACGCCCCGCACGCCGTGCAGGACAAGGACTGCGAGTGGGACGCGGCCCGGCCCGGAATGCTCGGTCTACAGACCGCGCTGTCGGTGCTGGCCGAGGCGATGGTGAGTACCGGGCTGTTGGACTGGCGCGGTATCGCGCGGGTACTCAGTGAGCGGCCGGCGGCCATCGGTGGCCTGCCCGACCAGGGGCGGCCGATCGAGGTCGGCGAGCCGGCCAACCTGGTGCTGATCGATCCCGACGCGAGCTGGACGGTGCACGGCGCCGACCTGGCCAGCATCGCGGACAACACGCCGTATGAGGGCATGACGCTCCCGGCGAAGATAATGACCACGATCCTGCGCGGTGCCATCACCGCGCATGACGGGAAGGTGGCCGAATGATTCGGCTGTTGCTCGTACTGGCGGTTCTCGTCTTCTTCCTCCTCTG
>CAJCJE010000678.1 GCA_903970565.1 Candidatus Melainabacteria bacterium
CTTCGTCCTGCCGGTCGTCGCGTTGGCGGCCAACCTGACGCTGCTGCTGCCGCTGGTCGCCGCGATGTGGTCGGCCGACGCCATCGCCGGTGAAGCCGCCAACGGCACCCTGCGTGGCCTGCTCATCGCCCCGCTCAGCCGAACCCGACTGCTGGCGGTGAAGGCGTTCGGTGTCGCCGTGGCCGTGCTGGTGGCCTGCGTGCTGATCGTGGTGGTCGGCACGATCACCGGCCTGATCGTGGTCGGCTCGCAGGGCATGATCACCCTCTCCGGCACCACCCTGTCCGCAGGCGCCGCGATCGGCAGGCTGGCCATCGCGGCCGGCTGGGTCGCGGTCCAGGTCTGGGCGGTCGGCGCGATCGCGCTGGCCATCTCCACCTGGACGGAGCATCCACTGGTGGTGCTGACCGCGACCATCGCGGGCGCGATCGTCTTCGGGGTGCTCAGCGCGATCCCGGCCCTGGGTTTCCTACAGCCGTACCTGCTGACGAACTCGTGGACGTCACTGACCGACGTGCTGCGCGACCCGATGCCGGTGGCCGGTCTGCTGCACGGCCTCGCCGAGGCAGGCTGCTACCTGCTCATCGGACTGTCCGTGGCCCTGGCTAGGATGGTCACCAGAGACGGCTGAACCTCCTCGACATCCCTCGGCAACGGTTCGCGTTCGTGCCCTCCAGCGACCAGGATGGGGTGATGCGCGAACTGTTGACCGAGGATGCGATCGAACAGGCACTCGGCGAACTGGCCGACTGGCGTCGGGACGGCCAGGAACTGGTACGAACCGCCGAACTGGCCAGTTTCCCGGCCGCGATCGAGGCGGTCGACCGCGTGGCTGAGGCCGCCGAGGCCGCCGACCACCACCCCGACATCGACATCCGCTGGCGAACGCTGACCTTCCGATGCAGCACGCATTCGGCCGGTGGGCTCACCGCGTTGGACTTCGCGCTGGCCAAGCAGATCAACGAGATCCTGGACGCCGCCCCGAAGCCGCGGCCCTAGCCTTGGGCGGCCAGCGCGGCCGGTTCCGCCGGGCGCGGGGCCCCACTGGTGCGCAGCAGTACTCCGATGACGGCGAGCGTCACCATGCCGCAGGCCGGGTAGGCCCAGCCCAGCAGCGCGTCGTACCAGGGGTGCGGAAACAGCCAGATCGACTTCTGCTGGGCCAGCAGGAAGGAAATCACGTAGCTGCCCACCGCCGCCAGCCAGATCGTCGCGGTGACCAGTGCCGCCCGAGGGCCGGCCGCACGGCCGTAGAGCAGCCACAACAGTGCCGGCACCATCCACACCCAGTGGTGGCTCCAGGAGATCGGCGACACCAGCAGCGTGAAGAACTGCACGGCGATCACGCCGGCCAGCGCATCGCCGGCCCGCACCGCCGCGCGCAGCGCGAACACCAGCAGCACGAGGGAAACCGCGGCGCCGAGCAGCCACAGCGGGCCGTTGCCCACGTCGTGGCCGACCGTCCTGGACAGCGCACCGCGCAAGGACTGGTTGATCGCCGAACCGATCGGCCCGATCCGGGACGGGTCATTGAGCAGGTGGAACCAGTACAGGGTGGATTGGGCCGGCGACACCGCGTAGGCGACTCCGATCGTCGCCGCGAACGCGACGAACGACCACGCCGCCGCCGGCCAGCGCCTGGTGGCCAGGAAGTACAGCCCGGACAGGGCAGGGGTCAGTTTGATGCCGGCGGTGACCCCCACGCTCAACCCGGCCAGCAGCGGTCGCGAACTCACCATGCCGGCCAACACGATCGCGGCCAGCACCAGATTGATCTGACCGTAGTTCAGGGTGGTGCGCACCGGTTCGAACCACATCGCCAGCGCCGTCCACAACATCGCACGGCGGCGCCACACCTCCTCGTCGAAAACGACGGAGGGCAACCGGTTCGCCCGGTCCCTGGCGATCAGCCGCAACGACAGCCGCACCAACCACCACAGGCAGACCACCGAGACGATCTGCCAGCCGAACCGGACCACCACCCACGGCAGCCAGGACAACGGCAGGAACACCAGCGCGGCGAACGGCGGATAGGTGAAGGGCAACGCGAACTGCGCGGAGAACTGGGTCTGCCGCCAGTCGTAGAGGGTGCCGTGCAGCAGGAACGGCGAAGCGTTGCGGTAGACCATCAAATCGATCATGGTCATCTGGGTGTTGGTCGCCACCAGCACGAAATGGATCAGGATCGACGCACCCAGCAGCCAGGGCGCCACCGCCCGGCCACGGGACTCGATCACACGCAACCTCGTCAGCACTGCCTCACCCGAGCCCGTCCTCGACACTCGCAACCTTCCATTCGCCGGCCTCGCCCACTCCGCCGGCTCACGGCACCCCCGCCGAGGCACCGACCGGCGCGCCCCGCTCCTGCCCGGTCCGCTCGGTCGTCCCGTCCAGTACCAGACCGCTGACCAGTAACGCGGCCGCGAGCCACCACTGGTTGACGAAGGTCTGCTTGTTGAACAGGTCGAAGACCACGAACACCATGCCGGACCCGACCAGGAAACCGGCCGGAGTCCGTGGACAGCGCCACAACACCACCACGAACGCGGCGAGGACACCGAGCAACAGCAAGGGCATCTGCACCGGGGCCGGCAGAATGCGCCAGATGGACAGCGCCTTCGGCGGTGCCTGTTCGCCGAGGAAGAAGTTCGCGGTGCACAAAGTGAACCGGGCCGGATTCGCGACGAACCACGGCAGGGACACCGCTGCCGCGATACCGACCGAACCCAGCACACGCCGCCAGCCGAATTTCGGCCAGAACAGCAACAACGGCAACAACAACACGAGATGCTGTTTGGTGGCCAGGGCAAGGCCCAACGGCAGCATCGCCCAGTTCCACCGACCGCGCTCCATCAACACCGCGCAGGCGACCAGTCCGAGCAGCAGAATCGGCTCGTTCCAGGCCTGCTGCACGACCAGCAGCGCACCGGGCGTCAACGCAACCAACGCGGCCAGCGCGACCCGCCCGCGCCCGGCACCACGCCGCGCGACGTGCCAGACCAGCAGGCCGCCGGTGGCCAGCAGACAGGCCGCCTCGATCCACCGCACGTCACCGAACAGCCACTGGCTCGGCGCGGTGAGCAGGAAGGTCATCGGCAGGTAGTTGAAGCAATCACTCGTCTGACCGGCGGGAACGCCGGTG
>CAJCJE010000679.1 GCA_903970565.1 Candidatus Melainabacteria bacterium
GACCAGCGCGTCCAACACCATCCAGGTGATCACCAGCCGCCAGCGCGGGATCGCCAGCACCGCCACCGGGACCAGCCACAGCGAGTACTGCGGACTCCACACCTTGTTGGTCAGCAGGAACGCCGCGACCAGCAGGAAGCACAGCTGCGCCAGCCGAGGTCGCCGGGGCGCGGCCAGGGCCAGGTAGCCGATGCCGATGCAGCAGGCGATGAACAGCAGCAGGGTGACCGCGTTGAGTACCGGTGGGGCCGTGTTCGGCGGCAGGTTCGGGTCGAAACCGGCCCACCCGGTGAAGTAGGAGATCACGTTGTAGATCGAGTCCGGGTCCGCGCCGCGCACCGTGTTCAGCCGGAAGAACTCCCACCAGCCGGCCGGGTACAGGATCGCGATGGGTGCGTTCACCACCACCCAGGTGACCACGGTGGCGGTGACGGCCCGCCAGCCCGCCCGCAGTTTCCCGGTACGCAGACACAACAGGAGGATCGGTAGCAGCAGGAACGCCGGATACAGCTTCGCCGCCGCGCCGAGCCCGAGCATGACGCCGGCCAGCGCCGGCCGTTTTCGGGACCAGGCGAGCAGGCCGACGGCGGCGAACGCGGTGGCGATCGCGTCGAAGTTGGTGAAGGCCTGCACGATCACCAGCGGTGAGGCGGCCATCAGGATCGCGTCCCACGGCCGTCGCCGCGCGGTTCTGGTCACCGCCCAGACCGTGACCAGCCAGAACAGCCCGAGGAACAGGGCGCTGAAGTCGAAGTAGACGATCACGGGCAGCGCGGTGGGCAGGAAGCCGGTCGATCCGGCCAACTGCACCCAGCTCTGGGCGAGTTTCGCGTTGACCCACTGGAACAGCCCGGTCAGCACCGGGTACTCCATGTACCGGACCTGCGCCTGTGTCGTGCCGGGACTGTCGATCCAGGAGGTCTTGTACGGGAACATCCCCGGCTGGTCGAGCCGTTCCGCGGTGTAGAGCGGCACGATGTCGGAGTAGCAGAACGACACGTACTGCCGGTCGGCCTGCCAGTTCAACTCCATCTGGCCGCCGGAGTCCCGGTACTCCTGGATGCACGGGGACTTGTCCAGCCAGGCGAACATCAGCGTCACGCAGGCCAGCAGCAGCACCACCCGAAGCGGTGACCAGTACCAGTGCCGGCCGATCGAGGCATGTCTCCCGAGTGGGCCGCCGATCACCTTGCTGGCTTGTTTGCCGATCGACTCGGTCCAGCTCGGGATGACACGTTCATCTGGTTCGAGTGTGTCGACGTCGTCGGTCGAGGCGGACGCCCTGCCAGGCGTCGTGTCGGCCTCCTGCGTTTCTGACGAGCTGCTGACCACCTGCCGGATGGTACGGGGCCCCGTGTCGGCTCCCGGTAGGACACCTCAATTGTCCAGCGAGCCGATCGTGTCCGAGCGTCCGCCGCCTGCTCGGCGCGTGCTGAGACGATGCGCCGCGCGGGTCAGCCGATCAGGATCAGCCGAACGGTGAAGAACATGATCAGGGCCGCGAAGAACGGTATGGACAGCAGAGCCCGATTGGTCTTCCTGGTGTTGACAAGAGGCTGTTTGCGGCCCAGGAAACCTAGTGTGGCGAAATAGGCGAAAAACAGCAGGCACACGATGAGCATCGTGATGGCGAACGGCGCCCGCGACGGACTGAAGTCGTCCTCGGCCAGTATCCGGATACCGCCGGCCCGAATCGCCCGCGTGGTCAACTCGGTCAGCATCTATTGTCCCCCAACGACATCATCCCGGTCACGGTGACCTCGGGCCGGCCGGCCCCTGCGCGTCGCGCTCGACGCCAACCGGCGGCTTCGGCGAGTTTACGCACGCGGTTCGCCCATCCGGTCGCGGTAGTGCCTCGGTCGCACCGTGGTCCGGACACGGGGGTGGGGCCGGCAGCGAACTGCTCGGCCCCACCCCCGTCACGTCAGATGCCCGGCTCTGCCTAGCCGCCGGGCAGCGGTGGCTGCCCACCGCTCCCACCGCCCTTGCCGCCGCCGCCGGGATTCCCGCCGCCCACACCACCACCGCCGGGACTACAGCCCAGTCCGCAGTGCGGGTCGGTCGGCTCGGTCGTGTCGGTGTCGGTCGGCTCGGTGGGCTCGGTGGTCGTGGTGGGCGGCGCGGACGTCGTGGTCTCGCTGCCGCCGCCGGCCGGATCGCTCGGCATCTCGCTGGAACTCGGGCTCTCCGTGCTGATCGCCGACTTGGTCATGAAGTTCCACAGACCGTTGACGTCCGTGAACGGCGTGAACTGCTGCACCGGCGACTTGGCGAGGTAGGAGTCCATATAGGACTTCCAGATGACCGCCGGGTCCTCGTGTCCGTACACGCTGTAGCTGTGCTGGCCGGGGCTCTCGGGGTTGTTGTAGTTACCGAAGATCGGTGCCGTTCGGTCGTAGTGGCCGAACCACACCGAGGTCACCACGCTCGGCGTGAACCCCACCATCCAGGCGTCGGAGTCGGTGCTGCTGCCGTCGATGGACAGCGCCTTCTGCGTGACCGGGTCGTTGTAGCCCTGCGTGCCGGTCTTCGAGGCCACCGGCCGGTTGCCGGCCAGCGGCACCTTGTCGTTGGAGGCGACCGACGTCATCGAG
>CAJCJE010000680.1 GCA_903970565.1 Candidatus Melainabacteria bacterium
CTTCGACGTTCGGTGGCAGTGCGCCGAGTTCGGCCGGGTCGACCCGGCTGCCGAGGGTGATCACCACGTGCCAGGGCACGCCGGTGAAGGCCTGGGCGCAGCGGCGGAAGAACTCCGGGTTGCGGTTGAAGGTGGTCCCCAGCGAGATCAACGCGATCGGCAGGCCGTCGGTCGGTGGCTGCCAGGAGGACTCCACCGGGGCCGTCGGCAGGCAGGGGCCGACGAACTGGTGCCGCTCGTCGAACTCCTCGGCCCCGAGCTGGAAGTACTTGGGCAGGAAGACCAGGTTGCTCTCGTCGCAGGGCTCCAGGAAGGTCTCCACCGTGTCCGACAGGCCGTGTTCGGTGACGAACTCGCCGACCTTGGCCAGGAACTCCACGATGGCCGGGTGCTCCGAGGAGATCGGCTCCTCCAACTCGGCGGCCTGCACGTGGCCGAAGGAGAACCGCTCGTTGGAGGCGAACACCGGAAACAGCTGGATGGCCGGCCGGCCGAATTTCCTGGCCAGTGCCCGGCCGGTGGGGAAGGTGCTGACGTCGTAGACGAACAGGTCCGGGAGGTCGGGCAGGTTGCGTTCGAGGTACCGGGTCACCCGGATGCCTTCTTCGATACAGCGCAGCGGTTCCCGTGACACGTAGTCGGTGGTGAACTTCTCCGGCTGCTCCTTGCCCGACAGGCTCGACTCGTAGCACAGCGGGGTGGCCCCGGTCGCGCGGACCGCCTCGGCGAACTCCTCGGTGGTGGCGAAGGTGACCCGGTGGCCTCGCTCGACCAGTTGCGTGACCACGGCGAGGGTCGGGGTCACGTGGCCGTAGGCGGGCAGCGGCATGAACAGGATGTGCTGTTTCATCAGGACTCGTTCCAGTATCCGACCAGATCGGCGTAGAGGGGGGAGCGCGCGCACAGCGCATCGTGGGTGTCGACGTCGAGGTTGGCCGCGTGCAGCAGCGCCACCCGGTCGGCCCGCATCGCCGAACTCATCCGGTGCGCGATGATGATGAGGGTCTTGCCGGTCGCGGCGAACGCCTCCTCCGCCTGCCGTTCCCGTTCCGGATGCAGATGGCAGGTGGCCTCGTCCAGGACCAGGACCTCCGCGGGACTCACGTAGGCGCGTGCGAGGGTGACCAGCTGTTTCTGTCCCTCGGACAGCTCGTTCGGCGAGCTGAGATATCCGTCGAGGCCGCCCCGTGCCTCGATCAGCTCGTCGGCGCCGACGAGCTGGATGGCGGCGAGCAGTTCCTCGTCGGAGGCCTCGGCGTTGAAATAGGTCAGGTTCTCCCGGAGGGAACCGGAGAACACGTACGCCTCCTGCGGCAGCAGCATGATCTTTCCGTGCAGCCAGGCGCGGTCCAGGTCGGCGAGTTCGACCCCGGCCAGGGTCACGCTGCCCTGCTGCGGCGCGTCGAGGCCGACCACGATGTTGGCCATCGTGGACTTCCCGGCCCCGCTGGGGCCGACCACGACGATGCGTTCACCGACCGGGATGTCCAGATCGACCCGGTCGATGATTTTGTCCGAGGTGGCGCTGTAGCCGAAGGTGACGCCGCGCAGGCTCAGGTCGGCCCCGGCGACCCGGCCGCCGCCCCGCGGCTGGACGCGCTCGGGCAGCTGCGCGTACTCGTGGATTCGGCCCAGCAGCACGCCGATCTGTAGCCCGATGTCGCCGACCACGCGGACGATCGCGCGCAGCACCGGGTCGAGGTTGCCGATCAGGTAGGTGGCCACCCCGATCAGCTGGCCGGCGGTGAGGATGTGGTGGGTGATGTCGTAGGGCGCGGTGACCAGCAGCACCATCAGCGGGATGCGCCCGCCCAGCGCCAGCACCGCGACCCGGCCGGCGACCGCCCGGCCGACCAGGCCGGCCAGTTTCGCCTGCAACTCGACGTCGGCGACCAGGTCGTGGGAGACCCGGTCGACGGCGGCGCAGGCCACCACGTCGCGCAGGCCGAGCACGGCCCGCGCCGCGTTGCCGGAGAGCTGTTCCTCGGCCAGCAGCGACTCCCGGATGCGGCGCTGCCAGTCGCCCGCGGTGAGGAACAGGATCACGATGACCAGCGTGGAACTGCCGATCGCGACCCACGCCACCAGCGGCGAGAGGTAGTACACGCCGACGATCACGAACACCAGCGAGAAGATCGCGGTGCGCAGCACGGTGAGCACCTGGGAGAACAACATGCGCACGACGTCGGTGTGCTTGGTGGCGGCCTCGACGCCGCGGCCGTCCACCGGCTCGCCCAGGGTGCCTCGGACGAGGATCGCGGTGACCGTCCGGGAGATCAGGTCGTACCGCATGGATTCGACGATCTCGGCCAGTGGCAGCACGGACTGGCGCGAGCCGAACCCACCGATCAGGATGACCGCCGCGTAGAGGCCGAGGAACGCCGAGCCGATCCCGGCGCGGTGGTTGAGGAAGCCGAAGTCCAGGGCCGCGGCGACCAGGGCACCGGAGGCCAGCGAGGGCACCGCCTCCACCATCGACCACAGCAGCAGCCGGATGATGCGACCACGGTGGCCGCGCAGGGTGTCGCGCAGCAGCAGCCAGCCGTCACGGGTCTGTAGCGAGGTTATCGTGGACACCGGCTCAGCTCCCACTCGTCAGTTCCGCGACCGGGTCCTCGGCGACGGTGTTCTCACCGGCATCGTCGGCGGGGTCGGCATCGTCGGTGGGTTCGGCGGGTTCGGCGGCAACGGCGAACACCCTCCGGTACCGGG
>CAJCJE010000681.1 GCA_903970565.1 Candidatus Melainabacteria bacterium
GCACCATCGCCATCGCCGAGGACCTGGTCGATGAGTACCGCCAGTTCGTCTACCCGGTCGTCCTCGGCAACGGCACACCGTACTTTCCGCCGCTGGCCACGCCCCTGAACCCTGCGGCTGACCGAGTCCCGAACCCTCAAGCTCCCGAGTCGTCTACCTTCGCTACCAGCGCCTACGCCGAGTTCGGCAGTGCGGCGCGGTGTTCGTCGAGCTGAGCGCGATCAGCCGTCCACCAGGCGAATTCGCCGGGCCTGAGTCGTGGACTCGATCATGTGACGGTACCCTCACGGGCCCTGGCGAATTTCGAGTACGAGGAGTGGAGTCCGTGGCGGTCAACCGTCCCATACTCTTTGTCTGCAACGTGCACGCTGGTCAGACCAACTGTCTGGTTGCCGTCGCGGCGGAGCTGTCCCGCCGTGGTGTGCCCGATCTGTGGTTCGCGACAAGGTCGAGGTATCGCGCCGATATCGAGGCGGCGACAACCAATTCGAAGATCAATTTTATTCCGCTCGACGAGCCGGAGGATCACGGGACCGACGTGATCGACAGCGAGATCCTGGCGGTGATGCAACGCGGCCCGATGCGGACGGACGGGCTCGTCGCGTTCAACCGCACGTACCTCGACTTCGCGCGCAGCGTCGAGGAGTACCGGCGGATGCTCGACGTGATCGATTCGCTGGACCCGGTTCGGATGGTGATCGACGTCCTCACCTACCCGGCGATCGACGCGGCGATGACACGAGGGGTGCCGTTCGCGCTCACGGTCCCCTCGCTGCCGAGTTCGACCGCGAGGACGCCGTGGAACTACCCGAGCGGGCTGACTGATTTACCGAGGCGCATGAATGTCCGCCAGTTGGCCACGAATGTGCTCTTCGGGCTGCGGATCGCGCTGGCCATGATCGCGCGGACGTCAGTCGTGCAGTTCGCCAAGAAGCGCAAGGCGATGGGCATCAAGAACCCCAATGCCAAGCCCAGCGACTACGTCGAGGCGGCGGCGCTCGTGCTCGCGTCCTCCGTTTTCGGTCTCGAGTACGAGTTTCCGGCGCCGCCGCAGGTCAACCTGGTGGGGGCGTTCGTGTCGGAAGCCTCGACCGGTTCTGCCGAGGACCCGGATCTGTCGCGATGGCTCGACGAGAACGATTCGGTCGTCTACATGGGTTTCGGCACCCTGATGCAGTTGTCTCGCGACCAGGTCGGGGCACTGCTCGGTGCGATCGAGCGACTCGGGCCGGAGCACAAGTTCCTGTGGAAGCTCCCTGCGGCGCAACAGAAGCTGCTCCCCGCCGAATCGGAGCTGCCCAGCAATCTTCGGGTGGAGAACTGGATACCCTCACAGCTCGACGTGCTCGCCCATCCACACGTGCGGACGTTCGTCACGCATGGCGGGTCCAACGGCTTCCACGAGTCGATGTACTTCGGCACGCCGGTTCTGGTGGTGCCGGCGTGGGTCGACTGCTACGCGATAGGCCGGCGAGCGGTGGACAGCGGGGTCGGACTGGCCTTCCGTAACCCGAACAACATCACCAGTGGAGAGCTGGTCGACATGCTCCACCGACTGCTGACCGACAACACGTTCACGGAACGGGCCGAATACTGGTCGGCACGGGTCAGGGAGGCGGGCGGCGCTCCCCGCGCTGCCGACCTGGTGCTGAGCATGGGCACACCGTCCCCCTGACTGACTGACTGACTGGCGTTCGACGTCAGGAGCTTGGTGGTGGCTGCCCAGGAAGGGCGAATTACTGCCTGATCACGAAAACAGTGCCCGGCGGTCTACAGGGCTGCCGGGCACTGTTGAAGGTGGGCCCCAGAAAGCAAAGGCGTCGGCCCCAGAAAGCCGACAGACTCGGCTGGCCGTACTACGGAAAGGAGCGGTGCCCGGTGCACGGGTGGGCCATTCGAGTGGTTGGTCGACCGTGTTACCGCGAATAGCAGGCGTGCGCGGTTCTCGGCCTGGGCGGTGGGTACACCGAGCAGTACGAGCCCGTCGTTGATGTCGTGGACTGTCAGGGCAGCGGTGAGGAGGCCGGCGTGACCCAGACGGGTGGCACCGGGGTTCCCGGATCAAACCGGAAAGCATGGGAAGCACACGGCAAAGATGTGGCCCCGCAAGGCGTTGATGGCGACGACGCGGGACGCTCGACCGACCAGGTCATGTCGGCAACACCGCCAGTACCGCATCCGCCCGGACGGCCAGTTGGCCGTTGTAGTCGTGGATGTCGAGCATCCCGCCCTGCATCCGCGCCATCGGCGAGGGCTTTGCCTCGTAGACCGTGACCGGAACCCGTGCACGTGCAGGACGCGGGCGAGGGTGAGGCCGCCGAGTCCGGGCGCATCCTCATCCGCAGAGAAAAAGCGCTGACCCGTTCGGCGGCAGGAGGACGGCGGATGAGCTGTTTTCGCGGCTCATCGGGCGGCTACCCTGGGATGATGGAGAGCCAGGACGGCGTGAGCCTCGTCAGAGATCTCAAATCCTATCGGGACATCAGGCTCCGGTCCGCCCGCGCGGATGATCTCGACGAATTACAGGAGATCGATGCCGAGGCATTCGGCGAGCTGGCCTATCCGGATTTCGTCCTTCGCCAGTTTTTTGACGTGCACCACGACAGCCTGTTTGTCGCGGTGCGAAATACCGGACTGTGCGGCTATTCACTCGGCGTGTCGACAATCGATCACGAAGAGGGCTGGCTGCTCGCGCTGGCGGTGCGCGGCAGTGATCGCGGACGGGGTTACGGACGGGCGCTGACCAACGAGACGCTGGCCCTGCTGCGTTCACACGGGGTGCGCACCGCGTATCTGACCGTCGCGCCGGACAATGTCGCTGCCGTCGGACTCTACCGTAGCGTCGGTTTCACCGTGCTGCGCGAAGCCAAGGACTATCTCGGTGCCGGCCAGGACCGGATGATCATGACGTATGGCCTGTCGGGCAACGGTCAGATCAGCGGCGTCGCCGATTCCCACAGGCGGGTGTAGGTCGCGCGCCGGTCGGCGACGCCCTTCTCGCTCAGGACCACCTGGGTTTGCAGAATCACCGGGACCGCACCGTCCTCGTTCGGGGTTCCCGGCGTGACCTCGTAGCTGATCTGGTTGTCGAACAGGATGAAGTCGTAGCTCGTCATCGGTTTCGGCATCCCGGAGCCGGACAACAGCAGCCGGATCTCAAGGCCCAGCGTGGCCTGTTCGCGACAGGTGCGCCGCACATCGGGGTCCGCCGCGAGTTCCGGCCGCTCGATGACGAACACCCTGCGGACCCGGACGCCGCGCCGCACCGCCTCGTGTTGCAGCCGCAGGTATCGGCGTCCGAGATCGGAATCCCAGAAGCCGCCGTGGGAAACCTCACCGCCGGCGTCGACGGCGGGCAGGCTGACCGCGTCGATGCTCTCCCGCGCGCCTTCGGCCAGCGACAGCAGCCAGTTGCGGTCCTCGCCGGGATAACTGAGATACTTGTTGGCGACCCCGTTCAGGAAGTTCGCCATATTGTCCATTTCCAGCAGGACGAATCGGGATACCAGCGGCGATTCCACCGGATCGATCTGCGCGGCCTTGTTGATCATCTGGGTGATGACGTCGGTTTTGAGGCCGAGGGATTCCACGTCTCCGAACAGTCGGGTCGCCTCGTTGATGTTGCGAAAGCCGCTGGCCACCAGCTCTCTGGTCGCATTCGTCGATTCGACCTGTTTGTTTTCCAGTGTGTCGAGTCGGTGGTCGACGTCGATGAGGAACTGCACGATCAGAATGACCGCGCCGGCTGCCGCCGACATGGCCAGCTGTTGGCCGGTCGAGGAGAAGAACACGTTGGTGACCGGAAAACACAGCGCACCGACCAGTGTGGTGACGGCAATCTTGCGGAGGAGCGAATGGGTTCCGTGATCAATCACCGGTTCTCGTCCCCTACCTGTCCGTCGCTGTTTGCTCCACCAGGTCACGGTTGCGCAGTGTGCTGAGCGTGTGCAGGGCCAGTTGGTCACGAATACGGTTCACGGTCGCCGACCACTGCCGGGTGAAACCGGGCCGCTGTTCCAGACTCTCCCACAAAACCGACATGGAGGGGGCCACATGCGCACCGGGCATCCACAGATGCAGCAGATGGTCGATGGCCGGCCGCAGCCGGCCGAACGCCGCCAGGTCCGTCGCGCCGAGGTTGCCGCGCTCGACGAGGGTGAGCAGGGTGGTCAGCGCCCAGTCGTGCAGGGCGAGGTTCTCGCAGAAACCGAGCACGTCGTCGACGGACTCGGCGGGGGCCAGGACGTGCAGGGTGCGGACGGTGTCGTCGACGATGGTGAACTCGGCGACCGGATGCGCCCGGCCGGCCGGGGAGTCGGTGGCAATGGCGGCCCAGCGCAGTCGGGTGCGGCGGGCGCGCAGCGGGGTGCGGTGATCGAGTTGGTCGGCGAACTGGACGTCGCTGATCTGCTGTTCGGCGATGGCGCCGAGATCAAGGGCCGCGCTCGGCGTGTGTTCGGCGAGAAAACCGGCGGCCACATCGTCTTCGGCCAGTGCGCCGATCGTTTCCAGTACTCCCGGCCGGGCCAGGTAGTGCGACCACTGTCGCCGGTGATCGGCCTCCCCGCGCTCCACCCGGACCGAGGCGGAGCCTTGCAGCATCCGACCGCCGGTGACGACCGCGTGCGTGCTGACCGTGCCGACGCCCGTGCACCGCGACCGCGACCGGGTCGGCAGCGGACAGTCGACCGCGGTGAGCCTCGCGGGCGATAGGGCGTGTGCGATCGGCCGCTCGGAACGGCGGACCCGCTCACCGGGCACCAGCGCGAGCAGGGTGGCCACCGAGGCGGAATCCAGCGAGGCGGAATGTTGCAGGACACAGGTCCTGATCTCGCCGAGCAACAGGATGACGCACCTCCGAACGTTGCGGCAGCCGTCAGGAATTGCCGATGAACGTGTAGTCGACCCGATCGCCGATATCCAGTGACACCCGGACGCCGTCGCGTGCACCGCGTTGGGCCAGTTGGTCGAGCACCTCCTGTTGCACCGAGGTCTGCGCGAGGATCACCCGGACCGCGTTCTCCACCTGGAGGAACCTGCTCGGCAGCGCGGAGAAGGTCCGGTAGGCGCAGAACGGGGTCGCGTTCGCGCGCAGTCTGGTGATCGGCGGCAACTCCGCCCAGGTCGGCGGAAACGGCCGGTCCTCCTGCGGGACCGGGTGCACGACGTTCGCGCCGTTGTTGCGCACCAGGCCCAGCCGCAGCAACTGCCATACGGCGGCCAGGAAGGCACAGGAGTAGACCCGCCGCGGCTCCCGGTCGTGCCACAGTTCGACATCGACGAACACCGAATGGTTGCGCGCGCCGATCTCCGTCGGCGGCGCCCATGCCCGTGCCCGCATCGCTTCGGCGGGTTCGTGCTCCGGTGAGCGCTCGCCGTTGCACAGCCAGCCCGACTTCAGCACCGGCGGCCGGGAGCCGTTCGCGCCGTGGGTCGGCAGCGCGGTCAGCCGCGCCGCGACGAGTTCGGC
>CAJCJE010000682.1 GCA_903970565.1 Candidatus Melainabacteria bacterium
TGCTGCGCGAACGGCTCGGTCCCGAGGTGCCGTTCCGGCTGGTCGATCCGCTGCTCGGCGGCGTGTATGCCGGGCAGGCCGACAGCCTCGGCCTGCGTGCCACCATGCCGGAGCTGGCCAAGGCGCTGGACGCCGGCCAGACCTCGCTCGTCGCGGCTGCCGCCAGCCTGCTGCCCCAACCGGTGACCGGCGCGACACCGGCCCCGGTGTTCGGCACCCTGCGCGGCGGCCTCCAGAGCTTCACCGACCGCCTGATCGAGGCCGCCGAGGTGCGGTTGCGCACCGGCCTGCCGGTCCGTGCGCTGCGTCGCCGGCCGGCCGGCTGGCAGCTGGAGATCGGCAGCGCGCCGAACCCGGAGTTCCTCGACGTCGACGCGGTGCTGCTGGCCGTCCCGGCGCCGGCGGCCCGCAAACTCCTCACCGGCCTCGCGCCGGGCGCCGCGACCGCGCTGGCCGACATCGAGGTGGCCTCGGTCGGCGTGGTCGGCCTCGCGCTGCCGGCGACCGCGCCGCTGCCGCTGTCCTCCGGGATTCTGCTGGCCTCCGGCGAGCGGCGGGCCGACGGAGCCGCGTTCACCGCGAAGGCGTTCACCTTCTCCAGCCGCAAGTGGGCGCACCTGGCCGGCCCGGACCACCTGCTGATCCGCGGCTCGGTCGGCACGGTGGGAGATCCCAAGGTCCTCCAGCGCGACGACGCGGACCTGATCGCCGCCGTCCGGGCCGACCTCGCCGAACTCACCGGCGTGACCGAGGCCCCGCTGGACGCGGTGGTCAACCGCTGGGGCGGCGGTATGCCGCAGTACGGCGTCGGCCACCTCGACCTGGTGGACACCATCGAACGCGCGGTCGGCGACCTGCCCGGCGTCGCCGTTGCCGGCGCCTACCTACGCGGCATCGGCCTGCCCGGCTGTATCGCCAGCGCCGACGTGGCCGCCGCCCGGATCGCCGACCAGCTCGTCCCGTCCGCCTGACCGCGATTAGGCGGACACCTCGCCGGGTGCCCGTCGTCGGCCGTCGACGAGTGCCGTGTGCGCGAGCACCTTGACCGATCGCCCGGCACGGGTGGCACCATTGCGGTATGGCGCGCCTGAACTACAACGAACTCAACGACACCGTCCGATACACCATGTGGTCGGTCTTCCAGGTTCAACGCGGCGGGCTGGCCGGGGACCGGGCCTCGACCGCCGCCGAGACGCAGGAGTATCTGGATTCGCTGTCCGCCAAGGGTGTTGTGGTGCGCGGCGTGTACGACGTGGCCGGTCTGCGGGCCGACGCGGACTATCTGATCTGGTGGCACGCCGAGGAGATCGAGCAGTTGCAGGCCGCCTACGCCGGGTTCCGGCGCACCGCGCTGGGCCACGCCTCGATCCCGGTCTGGAGCCAGGTCGCGCTGCACCGGCCCGCCGAGTTCAACCGCAGTCACGTACCGGCGTTCCTGGCCGACGAGCAGGCGCGCAAGTACGTCTGCGTGTATCCGTTCGTGCGCTCCTACGAGTGGTACCTGCTGCCGGAGGAACAGCGCCGCGCGCTGCTGGCCGAGCACGGCAAGATGGCCCGTGACTACCCGGACGTGCGTGCCAACACGGTGTCCTCCTTCGCCCTCGGCGACTACGAGTGGATTCTCGCCTTCGAGGCCGACGAACTGCACCGGATCGTCGACCTGATGCGGCACCTGCGCGGCAGCGAGACCCGCCGGCACGTCCGCGAGGAAGTCCCGTTCTACACCGGCACCAGGGTGCCGGCCGCCGAGCTGGTCACCAACCTGCCCTGAACGACCCTGCCCTGAACGCTCCTGTCCTGAACGCTCCTGTCCTGAACGACCCTGTCCTGAACGATCATCTGACGGGACCGGGCCGGCGGTCGGTCCCGTCAGCCCGGTGCGCTCGCTCAGCGTTCGTCCGGCTCCATCGTCAGCGAGATCGAGTTGATGCAGTACCGCTGGTCGGTCGGGTTGTTGTAGCCCTCGCCCTCGAACACGTGGCCGAGGTGGCTGTGACAGGTCGCGCACAGCACCTCGACGCGCCGCATACCCATCGTGCGGTCCTCGCGCAGGATCACCTTGTCACCGGCCAGCGGCGAGAAGAACGACGGCCAACCGCAGTGCGAGTCGAACTTGGTCTCGCTGCGGAACAGTTCGGTGTCACAGGCCCGGCACTTGTAGACACCGACGGTCTTGGTGTCGGTGTACTTGCCGACCCACGCCGGCTCGGTGCCCGCCTGGCGCAGCACCGCGTACTCATCGGGACTGAGTTCGGCCCGCCACTGCGCGTCGGTCTTCTCGACCTTCGGAGTGACGCCCTCGACTGGTTTCACACTCTTCATGTCTCCACGGTAATACCAGTCGGCAACCTGGCCGGGCGCGCGGAAATTACTAGTTGAGGAAAGTGCTGAACACCGTGGTCAGCGTGCCCCAGGCGGCGGCGAGTACGACGGCGAGGATCAGCGCGACGACGATCACGGCCATCAGCCGCCGATGGCCGTTGGCCCGGTTCGCCGAGTTAGCGAACTCGCCGACCTGCGCCAGTTCGCCCTCGACGGTGAATCGCGGCCGGTCGTTGCGCATCCTCGCCAGGTGCTCGGCGAACGCCTGGGTTTCCGGGTCGTCGGGGTCCAGACCGATCAGTTCGTCGTCGAACGGCGGTTGGGGCCCGGTAAACCGATCTTCGGGTTCCCGAGCAGTCATGGCTATACGGTAACCGTTCGTCCGGGAAATCGGTTGATCGAATCTCGGCAATTGGTCCGGTTGGGCCGCTCGCCCCGCTCGCCCGAAGTCGTCGGCTGCCTGCCATCGCCCGACCCAGCCCGGCATTTCGCCTAATTGCGCCTCGTCCGGTCGGCTCAGTCCGTTCGGTCGGCTCGGTCGGCGAGGGCGCCGGCCGGGCGGATCGCGCCGACCGGTTCGCCGTGCCCCAGGACCGGCACCCGCGCGATGGCGTCCAGGTCGGGGGAGCTGACCCCGAGCCGGCGCAGCGCGGCCACCAGGACGACCGGACGGGCCCGGCTCGCGCCGTCGGCGATCTTCAGCGTGACCGCGCGCCCGTCGGCCAGCGCGATGGCGTGCACGCCCTCGGCGCCGTCCTTGCACACCGAGCCGGGCAGTGCGCGCATCAGCGCGGTGACGTCCCGCCCGGTGCCGCCGACCCACTGCGGGTTCGCGTTCATCGCGGCCGTGATCCGGTGTTCGTCGGTGCCCTCCCCGGCCACGGCCAGGGTCCGGAAGGCGGTGGCGAGGCCGATCAGACTGAAGCCGAACAGGGGCGCGCCGCAGCCGTCGACGCTGCTCACCGCGACCGGCTCACCGGTCAGCTCGACGATGGTCTCGGCGATCAGCCGCTGCAACGGGTGGGCCGGGTCGAGGTAGGTCTCGGTCGGCCAGCCGTTGCGCACGCAGGTGAGCAGCATCGCGGCGTGTTTGCCCGAGCAGTTCATGAACAGCGGTGTCGGGCCCAGTCCGGCCGCGAGCTTGGCCTTCTTGGCCTGGTCGTCGAGGGGAAAATCGGGGGTGCACCGCAGATCCCTCTCGGTCAGTCCGGCGAGCGCGAGGATGCGGCGCACGCCGTCGAGGTGGAAGTCCTCACCGGAATGACTGGCGCAGGCCAACGCGAGCAGTTCACCGTCCAGATCGAGGCCGCCGCGCAGC
>CAJCJE010000683.1 GCA_903970565.1 Candidatus Melainabacteria bacterium
GTTGCAGCCGGTCAGGCCGACCGTGACGTACTCCATCTTCCCGCCCGAATAGCTGAAAATAACCACATCGTTGCTGTCATCGTCCATCGGGCAGTTCATCTCGCCGGAAGGCATCGGCCGGGCCGCATTCAGGCTCTTGACCAGCGACGGCACGTCCGCAGCGTTGACCATGCCGGACTTGGCCAAACTGTCCTTGGGCTCAGAGCCGTTCAGACCGTTGTAGCGGCAGATCCGAGCGGCACTCGGTGTGGCCGGCACCATTGTCGAGGAAGGTCCCGGCGAGTACGAACCCGACTTCGGCAGCGCGGCCGGGCACGGAGCCGGCTGGACCGGCGGGCTGGACTCGATGGACACCTGGCCAGGTGGCGGGGACGAGGCCGGTGCGACCTTGCTCGCGCAGCCCGCGACACCGCACAAAGCGACCACGAGCAGCAAAAACGGGGCCCGGAGCGGCAACCGGCCTGCCTGGATCAAACGTTGTCGTGTCATATCCACAGGACGGAACGTCCGCTCCACCTGGTTGCACGCCGAACCAGCGCAACCACGAGCCGCCGAGCGCTCGTTCCCACAGCCGCCTCAGCCGGACGGCTTCTCCATGACACCACCGAAACCCAAGAGCAATCCTTCACGGCTGCCGCAATCGTCCGCCCGTGCCGCCAAAAATCCTCGCCAGAATCGGCACCCCGCAAGCCACCTTTTGTTGGCGCTGTTCTCCCGCCGGATGGGCATCAACCCCACGTATCGGCGATCGGGCTACGGCACTGACCAGGCAGAACCGGTGCTGTCCAACGGCCGGTCCGATGACCGCGCAACTCCGCTACTTCGGGACGGCCATCTCGCCGAGTTCCGACCAGTCGTTCTGGTCGATGACGGCATTGACGATGCGGGGTGTCTCGGACAGATGTGGCGGCAGGGTTTGCCGCGCTGCCCTGAAGTGCGCCGCCTGCACGTGCGAGGTACCGGCGTCGCTGTCTCGGAAGGCCTCGACCAGGACATACTCGTTCGGATCGTCGAGGCTGCGCGACCAGTCGAACCAGAGGCAGCCCGGCTCTGCGCGCGTCGCGTTGGTGAATTCGCGGGAGATCTCCGGCCACTGGTCGGCGTCCTCTGGCCGAACCCGGAACTTTGCGGTAATGAAGATCATGGGTCTCCTTTGACCGATTCCATCCAGCCAGCAACACGCCACAGGTGGTATCGACCAGCTGGCTGACATCGACGTTAGTGCTTTGCGCACAATCGGAGAAGCGTCAGCCCCCAACTACCTGCACACTGGACCGCGTGCCTCACATCACGCTGCCGCCGAACCTGCCGGGAATCGCCGGCCCACTGGCGTTCAAGCCCGCCCTCGGCGAGAAGTTCAACGCTTTCACCGAAGAACTCATGCGCGGCCCTTCCCCGCTGACGCAGGGTGAACGCGAACTGATCGCCTCCTACGTCTCGGCCGGCAACGAGTGCTACTTCTGTACGAACTCACACGCGGCAGCAGCCAGGCACGCACTACCCGACGACGGTTCGACCTTCGCCGCCGTGTGCACCAACGTGGAGACGGCGCCGGTCAGCGAGCTTCTGCGGGCGCTGCTGGTGATCGCGGACAAGGTCCGCACCAGCGGCAAGGACGTCACAGCCGAGGACGTGGCCCGGGCGCGGGCCGCGGGTGCGGACGACGAAGCATTGCACGACACAGTGCTCATCGCCGCCGCGTTCTGCATGGCCAACCGCTACGTGGAGGGCCTGGACACCGTCGCGCCGCACGACGATGCCATGTACGACCAGGCAGGCAAACGTTTGGCAAACGAGGGCTACCTCCGCGTACTCAAGCCCTAATCTACTTCCGATCAACAATATCTCATTAAAAATTATAGAATTTTCGCAAATTGGGATTTAATATCGCCGTTCAGAACATAAAGATTTCAAATGGAGAGGATGCCACTCTCGTCATCCCGAAAATGATGTCAGCCATCCGAGGCTGACGGCAGTCACGGTGAAACGCAGCGCCTCCTCGATCTCGCGCATCGACTTCACCTCGGTGTCGAGGGTCTCGGCGCCTTCGGCGCGCGTCAGTCGGCCGTACCTCATGGCACTACCGGGCGCACGGACAACGTCATGGCCGAAGATCGTTTAAGAACATGCATATTCACTTATATGACCTGGTCAGGCCATGTAGGGCGGGTGGGACTTGAACCCACGGCCAAGGGATTATGAGTCCCCTGCTCTGACCAGCTGAGCTACCGCCCCCTGACGAAGCCACCGTGGAGGGTGCTTCGCCGGGATGAGGTTACCGCGCCGAAGGATCATCGGCGGACGCACCTGGCCGCAACGTCGTCCAGAGACCTGCTCCTGGCAGCATCGGCGGCCGACCCGACCGGATAGACCGCACCCGACCGGATGGGCCGACCCGACCGGATGGGCGGAGCCGGATGGCGTATCGGGTTCGGCGGTTCCGGGATGTCGCGACCAGGTCGCCGGGCAAAGGATCGGGTCGTTGATCGGAGTTGGCGAGGAGGTACCACCCGCCAAACCCCATAGTCGTCGGCCGCATGATCATGATGAGGAACTCCGCCGGATCGAGTGACTGGCCGGCTGCTCCTTGTCGAGGTCACGGTGGCTTACGTATGGTCGAAAGATGGCAACGGCGACTGGTATCTCCCCGGCGGAATTCCCTACCTCGCTTGACTATCCGGAGGTACCGGTCGGCTCGATACTGGCCGGCGCGGCAACAAGATACGGCGACCGGATCGCGTTCCTGCACGGTGAGCAGGGTATGACCTTCCGCGAGGTCTACCAGTCGGCCTGCCGGTTCGCCAACGCGCTGCGGGCGCGGGGCATCGGTCGCGGCGACCGGGTCGCCATCCACCTGCCGAACTGCCTGGCCTACCCGGTCTCCTACTTCGGCATCATGCTGGCCGGCGCGACGTTCAGCCCGGCCAATCCGCTGCTGCCGCCCGACGATCTCGGCGCGCAACTCGCCGACTGCGGCGCTCTCCTGGTGATCACCTCGGGGCAGTCGCTGCCGGCCGTGTCCTCGACAACGTCCCGCACCTCGGTCCGCACCACCATCGTCGTCGACCCGGAAACCGACATCTCCGGTGACAGCAGTCTGGTCGAGTTCGAGGCCTTCCAAGCCGGCCAACCGGACACTCGGCCGGAGGTCGACATCGACGTGCGCAGCGATCTCGCGCACATCGCCTACACCGGCGGCACCACCGGGAGGTCCAAGGGCGTCTGTCTGCCCTACTACAACATCGTGGTGAACACCATCCAGTCCTGTAGCCGGGGCACCGGCTCGCTACCGGCTCTGGACGCGGACGGCAACCTCACGCTCGACCAGCTCGGTGACCCGGCGGAATGGCCGGTCCAGCTGGGTACCGGGGTGGCGATCAACCTGACGCCCTGGTTTCACGCGATGGGCGTCATCGGCGGCCTCACCTGTGCCGTGCTCGCCGGCACCACGGTCGCGATCCACAGCAGGCTCGATCCGGCGCGCTACCTCGCCGACGCCGAACGGCTGCGGGTGACCTCGATGGGCGGCGCGCCCGCGTTGTTCGCGGCGCTGATGAACTGCCCGGACTTTCATACCAGGGACCTGTCCTCGGTGCTCTCGGTGACTTCGGGAGCCGCGCCGATGTCGCACGAGATGGTCAACGCGCTGCGCACCCGGTTCAACGGTATTCCCATCATCGAGGGCTACGGTCTGACCGAGGTGACCATGGTCGCGATCAGCTCGCCCGCCTACTTCTCCGGCCGGCGCAAGGTCGGTTCGGTCGGCCATCCGGTGCAGGACACCGAACTCAAGCTGGTTCCCCTCACCGGTGGTGAGGACCCGCTGCCGGCCAACACCGAGGGCGAGATCTGCGTTCGCGGCCCGCAGCTGATGACCGGCTACCACAACCGGCCGGAGGAGACGCGGGCCGCGCTGGTGGGTGGTTGGCTGCACACCGGCGATATCGGGGTCCTGGACGAGGACGGCTACCTGTTCATCGTCGACCGCAAGAAGGACATGCTGCTGTACAAGGGGTACAACGTCTATCCGCGTGAGCTGGAGGAGCTGCTCGTCGCCCAGCCGGGAGTGCGCGCGGCGGCCGTGGTCGGCCGGCCGAGGGACGATGTCGGCGAGCTGCCGGTGGCATTCGTGGTTGGTTCCGGAGAGCGGGAACTGGACGCCGATGAGCTGATCGCGCAGGTGAACGCTCGGGTGGTGCCGTACAAGAAGCTGCGCGAGCTGCATTTCGTCGACAGTATTCCGGTGTCCAACGCCGGCAAGGTGCTCAAGCGCGAACTGCGCAAGCTGCTGTAGCCGGGAGGACATCGCGCAGCCGTCGTCTGTTGCCCCTGCGAAGCCGGGTGACGGCAGCGCGCCGCAGCCGGATCGGTCGACCTCCGGTCCCATGACCGATCGGGTCTGGGGATCGTTCGGTCTCAGGATCGTTCGACCCCAGGACGATCAAGCTCAGGACCGGTCGTCGGCGGCCATCACCGAGAAGTCGTCCTCGCCGCGCCCGGACCGAATCGCATCCTCCAGCGAGGCGAACACCGCGGTGACCGCCGGCAGCGGCGTCAGGCTGGTACGCAGCATCAGCCGGGTGTCCTTGTGTAGCAGGTTCGCGGAGAACTGGGTGTCGGCGAAGCGTTCGTTGAGCACGGTCTCGCCCTTCAGATCCTTGATCACCGACAGGGTGGTCCTGTCCAACGCGGTGATGACCTCCTCGGTGCTCAGGCCGCCGGCATGGCCCAGCCGCAACGCCTCGACGAAGGCCTGCATTGCGACGCCGACGGTCAGGTTGGCGACCAGTTTCGCGGTCGCGGCCTTGGCCGGTGTCGCATAGGTGCGCAGCCGGTCGGGTGCCGCCCACAGCGAGACGATGGGTGTTGCCGCCGCGACCGCTTCGGCGTCGCCGCCGAGAATGACGCTGAGCGTGCCGGCGCGGGCGGGGCCGACCGAGCCGACCACCGGGGAGTGCGCGTAGCGGATTCGGTGCGCGCGGGCCCAGCTTGCGAAGGAGTCCGCGTCGGCCGGGGAGACACTGGTGATGTCGATCCACAGCGCGCCCTCGCTGATCGGCAGGTCGGCCTCGGTCACCACGTCGCGCACGGTGTCCGGGCCGAACAGCGCGGTCAGCACGACTTCCGCGTCGGTGACCGCCTCCTCGGCGTTGTGCGCGACCCGAGCACCACGCTGGGCGCTGGCCTGAGTCGCCGATGCCGTTCGGTTCCACACTGTCACGTCATGACCGCCGGCCAGCAGGTGCAGAACCAACTCCCGGCCCATCCGGCCGAGTCCGAGGAATGCGATCTTCACAACCGACGCTCTTTTCTGGGGCACTCAGGGGCCGCTCACCGTGGTATATCACGGAAATCATGCTCCGATTACCGGCCTGAGTCCAAAATCTGGCTCGTCCTTGGTCATACCTCGTTGGTATGAGCCGTAGGCCGCTGCCTGATCCACTGTGGTCAGTCGCCAACCGGTTCACCTGGCAACCAGTTGCCGTGAAAGCCGTAGGGCACCCGCTGCGGGAGATGGATGGTGGCCACCGGCTTCTCGTCGAGCTGGTCGGCGTCGAGAATGACCAGGTCACTGGTGTTGGTGGCCACGTCGTAGACGTAGCTCATCAGCCAGTCGGGACCACCGGGCTGATCATCGGCGGCGGCGAAGGAGGCCTCCGATCCGGTGCGGCCGGGGCCGAATTCGTGTCGTGCGATGGCACCGGTGACAAAGTCGTAGCGCAGCAACGCACTCGGGTACTCGGCGGTGGCCCGCGCCGTGGTGAGGTGCCCGTAGCGGCTGGGCCGCCCGGCGAGCCGGTCGTCGAGCCGGGGGAACTCGCCGGACTGGTCGTCAAGCTGTTCCTCGGTGACCTGGCCAGCGCGCAGG
>CAJCJE010000684.1 GCA_903970565.1 Candidatus Melainabacteria bacterium
CTCGGGCACCGGTCGCGGGAACTTTTCGCCTGCCGCTCGCCGAAGTGCCGTTGAAGGTCCGGCCCCGTCGGGTTCGGCACGAGTGCAGGACGCCCTTTGTTATTTCGAGCAAGTTACGCAGCCTGCCCATGTTCGCGGGTCGCACGTCGTCGGGACGCGCTGCCGGGGCGGCTGGCGATGTAGTCACTCAGTCGGTCGTCGTCGCTCAATTGCGCCGCACGGACCTGGAGGATCGCTTCCGCTCCTTCCGGATTGTCCCAGAATTTCTCCGTCCCCTTGACCCGGTAGTTGACTTCCTTGATCAGCGACTCCACCATGCTCGACGAGACCGGCAGTCCCTGTTTGCGGTACTCCGAGTAGTTCATCCGGGATGCGTTGTTCTTCAGATAGGTCAGCGTTCGCCTCAGGGCCTCGCGGGGATCGGTCGGCGGCAATTTCCCTTCGAACGAGCCCAATCGCTCCCGACGCGCTTCCAGATCCTCGATCACCTGACAGACCTTCCCTTGCCAGCACAGCGTCATCCAAGCAACATACATCTGCCAACGCTCACTCACACTCGCGGCCAATACGGTCGCCGTCACATACAGGTACGTTAACGCGTGGACGAAATCCACGACGGGCGTGAGGTTCTTAAACCACTTCTCCTGCTGCTTCCAGATCCAGGGTGCGCCGTCCCCGAGTAACGCCCCGCGTGGGGCGGCCGGGAAATTCCGCCGCCAGGCCTCGGCCGCCACCATCGGGCCGAACGCCTCGCAATCCTGCATGGTCGCCACGCACGTGCGGGCGTTCGTCGTCCGTTTCGGTGGCCAAGCCCGTTCGTCCGAATCCGTGTCTTCCAATGGTGCGGCGTTACCCCCGGCGGGCGGTGGTGGAGCCTTCCCCAGGCTCAGTTCCGCCAGCTGGGGCAGTTCATTCTCCTGGCGGGGGCCGTGACGGGACTGGATGTCCCGTACTAACTGATCCACCTGCGGCGCGTCCAAGAAACAACGCGGCGGTTCCGGGTGCGGATCCGCGGTAAAGGTGTTCGCCTCCAGCGCCAGCAAGCAGGCGACCTTCTCTTCCTTCCATTGTTCGCCATGCACGCCCGGGCCCTGGCCCGACTCACGCGTCATCAGCCGGCCCCCATCCAGACCAATCGCCACCAACGGCGGTGCGGGTGCGACCGGCTCCTCACGGCGATGGTGCACGTAGTCCTCCGTCTCCCGGTCGCGTTTCTCCTCCAACTCCGTGCCGATCCCCTCGGTCAACCGATTCACGTGTCGGCCGCTGATCGCGATCTCACCGACGACGCCGAGTACCACGGCGGCCAACCGATGCGACTTCACCTGACCCGCCGCCTGCACGATCTTGTTCAGCACCGATGGGCTATACCCGTGCGTGTTCACCTTCAGGACCGGACGCTGAGGGGAAAAAATCCCGGCGGCAAGCCGGGCAGTGGGCCTTGGGTTCGTCGTGGTCGAAGGTACTGCCGGTCCGCACGACGATTGGTCGGGGGGCGCGCTGAAGCGGACACACGCGGCCGCAGTCGGGACAGGCGCGTTCCGAACCGAGCTGATCCGCCTGCTGGGCCGTGGCCGCCTCCAGAGTGCCGGCGAGCAACGCACGCACGGCGGCCATCGCCACCTCCTCCATCTCGTTGAGATCGACGTCCAGACCCGGACCCTGCTCCCCCCAGTGGCGCCGGACGATGATCTTTCCCCACCCTTTGGCCAATTCCTCGATTCGGGCGATTTCCTCAGAAGTAAGTTTGACCTTGGCCATCTTCTTTCCCTCCTTGAAGTTGCGCACAGGACCGCAACCCGGTTTCAACCTACCATGTTAATCAAAGCTAGGTCTGAGGTAAAGTGGGTCCTGCACTCGTCCAGAGTCCAGGCCTTTTCACGCATCGAATCTGTTGAACCCCATTAGAAATGTCCGGTATTAACTCGATAGAAGTGTCCTCCTGGTTCAGGCCCAGGAGGACACCCGATGATCGAGGTACAAGACCGGACCCGTGTCGCGATGAGTCAGCGCGAGCGTGATGTGCTCAAGGTGATGCAACCCGTTCTCGACGGCAAACGGACCCAAGCCGAGGCCGCACGGCTACTGAAGATCAGCGTCCGGCAGATCCGCCGGATCCAACAGAAGCTCGACACGGGTGGTGATACCACCCTGGTTCACGGGCTGCGGGGGAAGCCGTCCAACCACCGGCACGAGCCGGCGTTCCGCGCCAAGGTGCTCAAGGCGTATCGGGCACGATACCACGACTTCGGACCCACCTTCGCGTGCGAGAAACTGGCCGCGGAGGGACTGGAGGTGGGCGTCGAGACGCTCCGCCGGTGGCTCCTGGCCGACGGTCTCTGGGAGCGACGCCGGCACCGCGACCCGCACCGTAGCCGACGACCGCGGCGGGACTGCTTCGGGGAGCTGATCCAGATGGACGCGTCGATCCATGACTGGCTCGAGGGCCGCGGCGAGACGGTCGTGTTGATCACCATGATCGACGATGCCACCAGTCGCGTGCTGGCCCGGTTCTACCCGGCGGGCACCGTCCAAACGCACATGGACTTGTTGGGCCGGTGGGTGCGTCAGTACGGGCGGCCGCTGGCCGTGTACACCGACCGACACAGCATCTTCGAGCCGCACGAGAAGGGCCAACCGCTGGCCGATCCGGACGCCCTCACGCAGTTCGGGCGGGCCCTGAGCGAACTGGACGTCGAGTTGATCCGGGCGCACTCGCCCCAGGCCAAGGGTCGAGTCGAGCGGTCGTTCGGCACGGCTCAGGATCGGTGGGTCAAGGAACTGCGTCTGGCCAAGGCCCGCACCTGCGACCAGGCCAATGCCGTTCTGGACAAGCTGCTGCCGACACACAACAAGCAGTTCGCCAAGGCGGCGGCCCGTCCCAAGGATGCGCATCGGTCGCTGGGCGCGAGTCACCGGTTGGCGTCGATCCTGTCCATTCAGACCCAGCGGGTGGTGAGCAACGACTACGTGGTGCGTTTGGACAACCGTCACTACCAACTGCTGCCGCCGGTGTACCCGGGCCAACGCGGCGGGCGTGTGGTGATCGAGCAGCGGCTGGATGGGACGATGGCGATTCGGTTCGGCAAGCACTACCTGAAGTACCGGGAACTGACCGCGGTGGGTCGCTCCGGGGGCTCGGCCCCCGTACCCCCGGAGTTTACCGCTTCGGCGGCCGATGCCAGCGTGGGAAAACGAGAGCGGGGCCGCTCATCCGAGAAGCCCCGCTCTGCTGGCATACCGCCGTCCGTCGGACGCTCGGGTCGCACTCCTGCGGAGCCCTATCCTCCCGACGGCACGTCCGCCAATAGCTCCAAACAACGGACCCGTCCAGACAAGAATCATCCGTGGCGCAAACCGTTCAAAGGGCTCAAGTGAGGCCCCCAGGAAAGCGGACATTTCTATTGGGGACAAACAGCGGACATTTCTAATGGGGCCTGACAGG
>CAJCJE010000685.1 GCA_903970565.1 Candidatus Melainabacteria bacterium
GTCGCGGCGGCGTGTGACCGGGTCGGCATCGGAAGGTCGTACTCGACCCCGTTCGTCGTCGACCCGGTCGCCGCGTCCATGCACGGTGACGCGCTGCTGCACGAGAAGGCCCTGGACGCGCTGCGCGAGGAGCTGTTCCCGAGGGCGACGCTGGTCACCCCGAACCTCGACGAGGTCCGGTTGCTGACCGGTGTCGACGTGCGCAACCGCGACCAGCTCGCCGAGGCCGCGTACGCCATCCACTCCTTTGGTCCACAATGGACTCTGATCAAGAGTGGCCATCTGACCGAGGACACCGAGTGCGTCGACCTGCTGTATGACGGCACGGTGTTCATCGAGCTGCCGGGCCCCCGGTTCGACACCCGCAATACCCACGGCGGCGGCGACACGATGGCCTCGGCGATCACCGCCTGTCTTGCCGGCGGCGCCCCGGTGCCGGAGGCGGTCCGGTTCGGCAAGCGGTTCGTCACCGAAGCGGTCCGGCACGCCTACCCGCTCGGCAAGGGCGTCGGCCCGGTGTCCTCGTTCTGGCGACTGGACGCGAAACCGGTCTGAGGCCCGGCCGGCGCCGGGCGGTCAACTGGTTCGCCCCTCGAGAAAGCGGCATTTCCGACCGGTAATGCTGGTAGCTTCGACGGAGTGAGTGCTCTCAAAGCGGTGCACGTCAACGGGGTCCGACTCGCCTACCGTCGCTTCGGCGCGCCGTTCGCGCCGACCATCGTGCTGTTACACGCGCTGGGCGAGACCAGCGCGAACTGGCAGCCGATCGCCTCGAAACTGGCCGTCAACCACTGTGTCTACGCGCCGGACCTGCGCGGGCACGGCGACAGCGACCGGTCGGATCACTACCGGCTGGAGCTGATGCGCGACGACGTGCTCGGCTTTCTGGACGAGCTGGAACTGGCGCCGACCATCGTGATCGGGCACTCGATGGGCGGGGTCGTCGGCTACCTGGTCGCCGAGCAGAAACCGGCGGCCGTGGTCCGGCTCGTCCTGGAGGACCCGGCGCCGCCGCTGGCCCCGGACCCGCCCCGCGCCGTGCCGGATCGTCCGGAGGGCAAGCTGGCCTTCGACTGGGCGGCCGTGGAAGCGCTCACCGAGGAACGCAACAACCCGTCCGCCGCGTGGTGGGAGCGGCTGACCGAGATCACCGCGCCGACGCTGGTCATCGGCGGCGGAGCGAGCAGTCACATCCCGCAGGACCAGCTGGCGAACCTGGCCGACCGCATCCCGGACGGCCGGTTCACCACCATCCCGGCCGGCCACGAGATCCACGCCCGGCAGCCGGAGGAGTTCCTCACCGAGGTCACCGCGTTCCTGGCCTGAGCCGCCCGGACACCGACCGCCGACCGCCGCCGCGCTCGGGGAGCACGACGGCGGAGGGTGCGCCGGGGGTCGGCGCGCGATCAACCGGCCTGGGCCAGTTCCATCCGACGCTTGTTGACGCGGAAGGACCACATCAGCAGGCCGATCATCATCGCGTAGTAGGCGATGCCGGAAAGGCCGGCCATCACGTTGATCGGCAGCAGGTAGACCAGCGGCAGCCGAACCAGGGAGAAGGCGAGCATGACCGCGCCCCAGACCAGCGACAGGTGGGTCATGGCGCGGCGGAAGCCGGCGTCGGTGGCCCAGAGCTGCTTGAGCGACCTGGTCCGATGCACCGTGCGCAATGCCGGAAACCAGTCGATGATCCGGTTTGTGAGGGTGGTGGACGCGGACGGATCTTCTCCGGAGCTATATTCAGACGTCCTGCGCACGCCCTGCCAGTCAGGAGTCCTGATGGCCACACCATCTGCGCAAACGCTTGCGGAGGCGTTGCGCGCTGGGCCGTTCCACGAAGCGCTGCGGCTGGCGATCCGGGCCAGCGGCCTGACCCTGGAACGGGTCGAGGCCAAGCTGCGGTTGCGTGAACTGCCGGTCAGCGTGGCAACGTTGAGCTACTGGCAACGCGGCCAGGTCAAGCCGAGACGGGCCGGTTCGCGGTTGATCGTGCGCGCGCTGGAGGACATCCTCAGCCTGCCGGACGGCGCCCTGCTGGCCCTGCTGGACGGGGTGGACGGGGCCGGGAGCAGCGGGGACGCGCTGGCCAGACTCGCGGTGATCTTGCAGAGCCCCGGTATCGACCAGCTGGCGCTCGGCGCCATCGACCGGGTCGCGAACTACACCCGGCCGGTCAGCGTTCGGCAGCAGTGCTTCGTGTCGGCCTCGCGGACGCTGGGTGCCGAGCGCACCTCGGCCATCCGCCAGGCCCAGCACGATGACGTCGACCGGACCTGCTTCCTGCTGACCAGGGAGAACCGGATCATGCCGACCAGCTGGTCGAGCAGCAGCAACCAGATCGGCCGGGCCAGCCTGGACGAGGCCAGTGGCGCGCTGGCGGTGGAACTGCTGCTGGAGGTGCCGCTGAGCCGGGGCGAGAGCTGCCTGATCGAGTACGACGTCGAGTACCCCCGGGAAGAGGTCGCCGAGGCCATGTGGGACCGGAACTGGGGGTTCGGGTCCAGCGCGGGCCTGCGGGAGTACTGCATCACGATGCGGTTCTCGCCGGAGGCATTGCCTCGCCGGGTGGTGCAGTTCTGGCAGCCGCCGCAGTCGGAGAAGATGCGTGACATCGCGGAGGTTCCGTTGGCCGCCAGCGGGGTCGCCCAGTTCATCGCCTTCGATCTGCCGCCCGGCTTCGTCGGACTGCGCTGGGAGTACTGACGCCCCTGGGCGGCACCCGTGCGATGTCGAAGGCCCGCCGACCGAGTGCAGGCTCGGCCGGCGGGCGGCGACTGGCGCTCGCGGCAGGGTGACGAGTCGGCCAGCCAGGTATTCGAGAACACGGTGCCGCCGCTGATCGCGGGAGCGAATTGCCGTGGATGAGGTCGGAAAACGACGAGTTGGTAGTGATTACCACCGGCCAGTGACGTGCTCGCGACACTGTGCCCGCCAGTTTTCACGATGACGCCGAACAGCCACATTTCGTTGCAGGGTCAGGTTTTCCACCAGCTACCGCGGAGAACAGGGACAATCTCATTGTCAGGAATAGAATTACTGATAAGCAAGATTGCGTTACCCGGCACAACCAGTCAACAGCCGACCCCGCCAACGGTCGTCTTGAAATTCAAATTAAGTAATTCAGACCGACCGAATCGGAGGTTCGCCCGCGACCAGGATGCTCGTGCTCGGCGTGC
>CAJCJE010000686.1 GCA_903970565.1 Candidatus Melainabacteria bacterium
CAACACGGCCGACGCCGACGGCGGGTTGGTGGTCGGCGCGGTGGCCGCCAGCCGCTCCATCTCCCCGATCGTCGTCGGGGCGACTCCGGACCACCCGCTCTGGTCCACCGCGTCGACCAGATCGGATTCGGCGACAAGAACCTTCGCGTCCAGCAGACCCAGGCTGTGCGCCAACACCTCGCCGCGCTGGTGGTAGTTCAGCATGCCGGCGATCGCGCCGCACTTGACCGCGGCCAGCATCATCAGCACGGCGTTGGGTGAGTTGCGCAGCATGACGCCGACAACGTCACCGCGGCCTACACCGCGCGCCGCGAGCACGGCCGCGTAGCGGTTGGCGGTCGCGTTGGCCTCGCGGTAGGTCAGTTGCTGATCGCCGAACCGGAGGAACACCTTGTCACCCAGGCGGGCGGCGCGGTCCTGGAACACCTTGCCGATCGACGTCTTGGAGGTCGGCCGCGCCAGCAGCCCGGTGACCACCCCACGGACTATCACCGGGACGTCGGCCAACAGGCCGGGCACCTGGCTCGCGATATCGATCAGCCCCACCGATGTGTGGTCACTGGAGTTGTGTTCGGACACCGTCCACCCCCGTTTCGCGCAACTGCTAGATGGCGGCCAGCTTATCCAGCCGAGCTGTGTCAGCAAATGCGTTCAGCGGGGTGTGCACGCCGCGATCGCCGCATCGACGTCGTCGACAACCACCAGTGTGTCCATCGCCGCTTGCGAGACGTAGCCGCTGTCGAGCAGCCCGCGCAACCATGCGCGCAGCCCGTCGAAGTGTCCGGCCGGATCCAGCATCACCACCGGCTTGTCGTGCATGCCCAGATATCCGCCGGTCCAGGCCTCGAACAGCTCCTCCAGCGTGCCGATGCCGCCCGGCAGCGCAATGAACGCGTCGGCGCGGTCCTCCATGATCTGTTTGCGCTCCCGCATCGTGTCGGTGACGATCAGCTCGTCGGCGTCATAGTCAGCGACTTCGCGGCGAACCAGGGTCTTGGGAATGACGCCGACGGTCCAGCCGCCGCGGGCCCGCGCGGCCGTGGCCAGCGCACCCATCGCCGAGACGTTGCCGCCGCCCCAGACCAGCGTCCAGCCCCGCTCGGCGATCGCCTCGCCGAGCTCGGCGGCCAGCGCCAGCAACTCGGGGTCGGTGGGTCCGGACGCGCAGTACACGCAGACCGCTCGTGGATGGGGTGCATCGCGTTTGGGGTGCACAGTCGAAACGTAGACCACCCTTGCCGCCGAGCGCATTTGGGCCTAACCGCATGCGGCGAGGGGCGCGGGCCATAAAATCCGGCGGTGCCGACTGCTTGGGTTGCCGCGCCGCGGGACGCATTGCTGCGCGAGGTTGCGGCCGCTTTGGACGATCCGCACTGTTCCGGCGCGGCGATCCTGGGAGTCGACGGCGTCGGCAAGACGTTGCTGGCCCACAGCGCCGCGGCGGCGTTCGCCGTCCCGTCGACCCTCGTGCACCGGGTGGTGGGCACCGCGACCGAGCGAGTCATCCCGTTCGGCGCATTCCGTGCCCTGCTGGCCGACGCCGACATCACCGAGGCGGGCCGACCGGCCGAGCTGCTGCGCGCCGCGCAGGAGCACCTGGCCGGTGACGGTGCTCAGCAGCTTTTCGTCGTCGACGACGCACACCACCTCGACCACCTGTCTGCGACGCTGATCTACCAGCTGGCGGTCAGCGGCTCGGCGCGGCTGATCATCACGGTCCGGTCGGGCGCCGAGCTACCCGACGCGGTCGCGGCGCTGTGGGCCGACGAGTTGCTGAAGCGCATCGAGGTCGGGCCGCTGGACGCAACAGCGACGACGGCCTTGCTGGAATCGAACCTGTCGGCGCCGCCGGATGCGGGCGTGGTCGACGAGGCGTTTGCCCACAGCCAGGGCAACCCGCTTCACCTGCGGCACCTGGTCGACAGCGGCGACCTGACCAACGACGCCACCCTGCCGGCCCTGATCGACGGCTACCTGTCCGGTCTGGCGTCGCCGGTGCGGACAGTCCTGGACTACCTGGCTCTGGCCGAGCCGCTGCAGCGCAGCGACGTGACGGCGTTGGCCGGCGAGGGCGCCGTGGAGCAGGCCGAAGTGGTTGGCGCGGTGGCGATCCACGGCGACCTGGTCTATTCGGCGCATCCGCTCTACACCGCCCGCGCGGGCGCGGGGCTGGCGCCCGACGCCGCGCGGGCGTTGCGCATGTCGCTGGTCGAACACCTCACGGCCGGCCCGTCCACCCATGTCGGCGACCAGCTGCGGCTCGCGGCGCTGGCCGTCGAAAGCGACAACCCCGGCGCGGTCGACGATTTCGTGTCCCCGGCCCAGCATGCGCTGGGGTTCGGCGAGCTTGCGCTGGCCGAGCAGCTCGCCCACGCGGCGCTGGAGCGCACGGGCGGACTGCCCGCGCGGCTGGCACTGGGCTACGCGCTGGCCTGGCAGGGCCGCGGACCGCAAGCCGACGCAGTGCTGGCCGCGGTGGACCCCGACCAGTTGTCGCCGTCCGAGCTGTTGGCGTGGGCACTGCCGCGGGCGGCCAACCAGTTCTGGATGCTCAGCGAGCCGGCGCAGGCCACCGCGTTTCTGCAGAGCACCCGGAACCGGGTTACGTCGCCGGCCGCGCAGGCCACCCTCGATGCGCTGGCGGCGACCTTCGCGATGAACGCGGGAACACCGTTGCGCACGTTGCGGATCGCCGGCGAGGTGCTGGCATCGCCGCACGCCGACGGAGTGGCTGTCGGGTGGGCTGCCTCGGCAGCAGCGCTGAGCTCGGCTCGCACCGGACAGTTCGACAACGTCGAAGCGCTGGCCCGGCAGGCAACGGCCGCCGATCATCCCGGGCTACTGCGCTTCACCAGCGGCTTCGGCCGGATCACCGCGCTGGTGATGGCGGGCCGGCTGACCGAGGCGCGCACGCTGGCCCAGCGCTACACCGACTTCGCCGAGCTGCAGCAGCCGGGCCGGGCGATCGGCGAGACGTTGGTGGGCTACGTGGCGATCGCGCAGGGCGACTTCGACACCGCCGTGACGCTGCTGAGCCGGGCCGCCGACCCGCTGGCGCGCACCGGCTACTCGTGGGGCCCGCTGTCGTTGATGCTGCTGGCGCAGGCACTCGGCCAGCAAGGCGAACAATTGGAAGCCGCAAAGGCTTTGAGTCGGGCCGAGTCGCGACACGGGCTGAAGTCGACGTTGTTCGCGCCGGAGTTGGCCTTGGCCAAGGCGTGGTCGAAAGCGGCTCGCGGCGACACGACGGGCGCGATCGAAGCCGCCCGCGAGGCGGTGCAGACCGCGGAACGCGGCGGGCAGTCGGCGATCGCGCTGCGAGCACTGCAGGATGCAGCCCGCCTTGGCGATACGCGCGCCGTGCAGCGGGCCCAACGATTGGCGGTAGAAGTGAACTGCGTGTTGGGACGGCTGACGTTGGCGCACGCCCGGGCATTGGCCGCGGGCGACGCCGGCGCGCTGACCGAGGTCGCCGCCGACCTCGCCGATCGCGGACTGCACCCTGCGGCTGCCGACGCGTCGGCCCAAGCGCAGCGCGTCTAGGCGCTGCGCCACCCGGTTCCGTGCTGTGGAGGATTGCCCTACCGCGGTCACCGGAAAGCGTCTGAGCAGACGTCGTACAAAGTTGTTGTTTGGGAGTTCAGAACCCCTCCGTACGCAAGGCCGATGCCGGTAAGCCGTCGTTTGCCCAAGGCATTACAAAACTAGACCAGAGTGTCAATGATTCTCAGCCGTGCTCAGATACTTTTCGGCCCGAACCGAAAGCGCGCCCTCCCGAGACGATAGACAGCGGAGCCAGTTTTCTGGACGAAGACCGCGCTGAGCAGCGTAGATACCCCATTGCGGAAGCGGCAGAAAAAGTTTCCAAAACTTTTTGAAACTTTTTGGCACTTTTGGGTTCCCCGAACGCAACTTAAGGGTTACCTTAACGAGACCTGAGGTTTCTCAGCGTCAACGGGGGGCAGAACGATGGCCGGTCAGCACAACAACAACAGCAACAACAAGCGGAATCAGCGCTCGCGCAATGCGAAGGCCAGCCGTCGTCGGGTGCTCGGTGCGGGCACGACCGCCGGTGCGTTTTTAGCGTTCGGCATGGCCCCGCTGGCCACCTCGCCGGCTGCCCATGCCGACGTGTTTGACGTGATCATTGATCCCATCGTCAACTCCGTCCTGGGTTCCATTACGAGTCTGGATGCACTCGCCGGGATCGATCCGTCCTCGGCTCTGGATCTGGGCAGCCTGGCCTTGCCCGCCACTGATGCGGCGTTGGCTTCTGAGCCGTTGGCTGCTGCGGCGTCATCGGCTGACGTGGCGACAGCTGCTGCCCCGGCCGCCGATCCAACTCTTGCCGATATGTTTCAAACGGACTTCTATGCACCGCTTCACGCGGCCGACGAGGCCTGGATCAATAGCCCGACCGGTGAGGCGTTCGACAACGCAATCAACCCGTATTTCGCTACAGGAGACTTTTGTGGCCTGATCTGCAACGGCACCGACGGTACCGTGACAGACCCCACTGGCGGCAATGGCGGGCTCTTCTTCGGTGACGGCGGGACCGGCTACGACGCGGCCACTGATCCCGGCATGGTCGGCGGGGCCGGCGGGGACGCGGGGGGAATCGGTAACGGCGGCGACGGCGGCGACGGCGGGCTCGGCGCCGACGGCGGGGCCGGCGGCGACGGCGGCGAGCTGTTTGGCAACGG
>CAJCJE010000687.1 GCA_903970565.1 Candidatus Melainabacteria bacterium
CGGTGACCGTGGTGATACCGCTCGCGGCGACCTTCGCGGCCAGCGCGTCGTAGTCGGCGGCGAGCATCGTCGGATCTCCGGTGCCCCGGAGATAAAGACTGCCCGCCAGCAACGAGCCGTAGCGGGCACCGCCGGTGAGCACGCTGGTGCTGAACCGGTAGCCGCCGCCGAGCACGTTCATCGCCGACGCCGAGGTGAGCAGCTTCGCGTTGGACGCGGGCAGTAGTTCGTCGCTGCCGTCGTGGTCGTAGAGGGTGACACCGGTCGCGGCGTCCCGGACCACCAGGCCGACCTCGGCGCCCTGCAAGCTCGGCGCGGCCAGCAGCGTGTCGAGATCATGGCTCAGCGCGGTCGGCCCCGGCGCGTCGGCTCCGTTGGCCAACCCGGCCGCCGGCAGACCGAACAGGACAGCGGCCAGGCCGATGATCAGCATCGGCCGGCGGCGAGGACTCGGACTACTCATCTGTGCTCCCACGGCAGGACTGGACCAGAAGGTGACCAGGCGAAGTCGTCAGGCTACTGAGCAGCGTCACATCCGGTCAATCAATCACCGACTGCCACTGTCAAAGAAGAATCTCCCACGGTCTCGGCCACTCCGGGTGTGGTTCGACTTCGTCCGACCTCACCGACGCCCTACCCGCCACCGACAACTCGATACCCGAAGTGCCGCGCGTCCTCTGGGTCGACGAGCACCTCGAACACATCAGCATCCGGCTGGCCGAACTCGTCGAACCAGCCACCGAAATGGCCGCCCAACGTCACCGCCCCTGGTGGCGCTGAGCCTCAAGCCTGCCGAACGTGGCCGTGCGCGCCAGGGTGCCCGAGGATGCCGATGTGGAGCCGGTTCTCGACAGACAGCTGCGCGAGAAGTCCTACGGTGAAGCGGAAGGCGCCAGTGTGCGTACCGTCCGTCCAAGTAGGACATTGTTGGTCCAAAGGAAGCATCGCGATATTCTGTAGCCGGTTGGCGCATAATGGTGCTGTGACTGTTCGGTCCGAGTTCGCGTCCGTGTCCGGCAACGCTCCGAGAATCGATATCGGTTCTTTCCGAGTTGACCAGTATGCGGAAGCCGATCATGAGACGGCTGGTCCGGACGAGGAGTGATCAGTGTGCGAGAGGCTGACAGCTGTGACCTGCGAGCATGGTGAGGTGGTAGCCGCCGACGAGCCGGTAAAGTCTGGGAGACTGGGATAGACCCACACCGAAAGGAGCGCTGGTCATGAGTGTTGCCGCAGTCGCGCACTTCATGCTGCCGGATTCGCCCTACGCCATGTGGGTACGTGACGAACTGGTCGACTACCTGCGGTTGCCCAAGGACGGCACGCGCGTCGAAGTCATCGGAGGAGAGATCGTCGTGTCGCCTGGTCCGACCGTCGACCACAACGGCATGGTCAGGGATATCGAACGCGGTCTTTTCGCTTCGGAGTTGGCTGACTCGGCGTTTCGCTGGCGTTCCGTCCAGACCACCGACCTCAATCTGTTCGAGATCGGTGACGGCTACATCCCCGATCTGATCGTCATGGAGGCCGACGTCCTGACCGAAGCACGCGCAGCCAAGGCCAGACACCCCCTACCGCACCAGGTTGACCTGGTCGTCGAGGTCACGTCGCGGTCCAATGCGGTTACGGACCGGCAACCGGATCGCAAGCGAGCAACCGGGACCAAATGGAGTGGCTACGCACATGCGGGCATCCCCTACTACTTGCTGGTAGACCGCGACCCCAAAGTCAGCAACGCCACCCTGTACGGGAATCCCGATCGACGTTCGGGCACCTACACGCCTGTCGAATCGTGGGGTTTTGGCGAAGTGATCGGCCTCCCGCAACCCTTCGGCCTCGAGGTCTCCACTGAGCAGTGGGAGCCCTGGGACGACTAGTCCACCAACCGCGTGGGCGACTCCATCAGGCGGGGCGTGTTCGCCGGGTGAGATCCTCTGGCGACCGACAGTGTCTTGTCGGACCGACCCGGGACCAGGCTGTCATCGGGAACAGTCTGCGGCGTAGCACGGCGTATCTCACGGGGCTACAGTTGCATCATGAAGGTGATTACTCAGCGTGAGTTCCGCAACAACTCCGCGGCTGTGATGGACGCCGTTGAGGCGGGGGAGATCTACCACATCACTCGCAACGGGGTTGAAGTCGCTGAGGTGCGGCCGTTGTCTCGTCGGCGACGGTTGACTGCCGAAGAATTGGTTGAGCGGCATCGCAGGTTGCCTCGGGTCGACTATGTCCGTATGCGGCAAGAGGCTGCCGACGTCTTCGGCACCGAGGACCGCCTCGGCGATGACGATGTGTGGGAGCGCGACCGTGGCTGAGCGTCATGAGTCCGGTGTGCTGGACACCTGCGTTTATCTCGACCTCGACCTACTCGACCCCGCAGTGCTTCCCGCGGTTCCGGAGATCACCGCGATCACGATGGCAGAGTTGCATCAAGGTCTCGCAATGGCCAAGAGCGCTGCCGCGCGAGCTGCCAGAACCGAGAAGTTGGGTGCGGCCATCGTCGACTTTGATCCGCTGCCGTTCGACGGTGACGCCGCCGCGCGGTACGGAACTCTGGTAGCACTTACCCTTGAGACCAAACGAGATCCTCGACCGCGACGCATGGATCTGATGATCGCCGCTATTGCTTCCGCGCGTAGTTTGCCGCTGTACACGCGAAACGGGGACGACTTCAAGGGTTTGGGCGACATGGTCGAGGTAATCGACGTCTGAATCACCAGCCGCGTTGGCGCCACTCGTTCAGGTAGGGCGTTGGGTGCCGAGGGTGGAGTCGTCGCCGTGGCCGGGTAGAGGTGAAGTCCTCCGGAGGCGCGGTCCCGCCGATACCGCCGGGGAAGAATAAATCACACCAGAGGTGAACACGATGCTGAGATGATCACGGTGTCAGGCGCCAGAGTGCGTCGAGGGGAACCGCTCGGAGCTTGTCCCCGTAGGGCAGGGTTTGCTGACCGGCGTAGAGGACGAAGCCGGCAACGAATCTCTCGCCGAGCCGACTGGCCAGGTTGCGTAGGCCGGCGAGGTCTTCTGATCGAATCGTCGAGCCCGCCTTCACCTCGACGCCGATTACTCGGCCGTCGGGAGTCTCGATGACGGAGTCCACCTCAAGTTTGTCCTTCGTCCGATAGTGGTAGAGACGGCCGCGTTCCTCCGACCAGGTCAGCTGCCGTGCGAGTTCCATGACAACGAAGTTCTCCATCATCGGTCCGGCAGCGCCACCCGGCTCACTGAGACGGTGGACGTCCTGTCCGATGAGGTGGCAGGCGATACCAGTGTCAACGAAGGCGAGCTTCGGCGTTCCGACCGCCCGCGGGGTCTGTCCGGATGACCATGCGGGAATGCTCTTGGTCAAGAAGACCGACGACAACAATTCGAGGTAGCGCACCAGCGTAGTGCGCGGGATGCCCGACTGGCCTGCCAGCGTGGCCGGCACCAGGAGATTGCCGACGCGCCCGGCGAGCAGCGCCAGAAGTTTGAGCAATTCGCCTCGCCGCTCGATAGTGGCCAGTTCCAGGACGTCGCGTTCGATCAGCGTGGACAAATACGAGTCGAAGAACGCGGTTCGACGGCGGGGTGTCCTGCGGAGCACTTCGGGAAAACCGCCAACAACAAGGCTCCAAGTAGTCGCGGCGACGGAGTGAGGATGAATGCTTGATCTCGGGGCCGTGCCGGAAAACGGCGTCAACGAAACGATCGGGCTCTCCGCTGATCTCTCCCTGCGAGAGGGGCCAGAGTTCGATTACTTCCATACGTCCGGGTAGAGCATCCGGGAGAGTACGGAGGGCAAGAACTCGTGACGAGCCGGTGAGCAGAAACCGGCCCGGGGTCGGGTCGCGGTCCACCACGACCTTGATCGGCCGGAGCAATCCCGGCGCAAGCTGTATCTCGTCGACGACCAAGAGGCCGTCGTGGTCGACGAACTCTGTTGGATCATCCTGGGCCGCGCGCAGTGTCGCAGGGTCGTCCAGCAGGCGGATAACGGTATTGGGGCGACGTGCGGCTACCAGTCTGGTCAGCGTGCTCTTTCCGGCCTGCCGAGCACCGTTGACCAGCACGACTCAGGTATCGGCAAGAGCCTCGGCGACCAGGGATTCGGCGCGGCGAGGGATAAGGACAGGTAGCTCGTTCACTTGGTTATTCTGACTCAGATCACGATCAGTAGCCATTTGGACGCTGTCCAAATGGTCATCCAGACGGCCGTTGAGTGGTCACATGGACGCATATCACGTGGTCATTTGGTCTTTCACCAACCGCGGTCGCGCCACTCGTTCAGGTGGGGGCGTTGGGTGCCGAGGGTGGAGTCGTCGCCGTGGCCGGGGTAGAACCAGGTGTCGTCGGGGAGGGTGTCGAAGACTCGCTCGGTGACGTCGTTGAGCAGCGAGGTGAAGTCCTCCGGCGATCCGGTCTTACCGACCCCGCCGGGGAAGAGGCTGTCGCCGGTGAACAGGTGGCCGACGCCGGCTGGGTCGCGGTAGAGCAGCGCGATGGAGCCGGGGGTGTGGCCGCGCAGGTGGATGATCTCCAGTTGGCACTGGCCGAAGGACAGCGTGTCGCCGTGTTCGAGGAGGAAGTCCGGGGGCACCGGTAGCGCGGCGGCGTCCTTCGGGTGGGCGGCGGTGTTCGCGCCGAAGGCGCCGGCGGTCGCGCCGAGGGCCTGCCAGTGGTCGCCGTGCTGGTGGGTGGTCACGATGGTGCGCAGGGCCGGCCGGGAGTCGTCCGAGCCGACGAGGTCGGACAGGCGCTCGGGGTCGTTCGCGGCGTCGATCAGCAGTGCCTCGTTGGTCGCGGAGCAGACCAGCAGATAGGCGTTGTTGTCCATCGGCCCCACCGAGATCTTGGTGATGCTCACGGCCGGCAGGGTGCGCCGGGCCGCCGCTGCGCCCGGCTCGACGTGACCGGTGTATTCCTCTTGGACGTCCACCCGTTCGACATTAGCGGCTCGGGTGGCCGATCCGACTGCCGGCTACGTCACTCCTACCGCTCTACAACCACACCGGCAGGGCCGGAACCTCGCCGGACAGGCCCGAACCGGCGTCCCGGCCGGTGAGCCAGGCCAGCGCCGCGGCTGCCGGGCCGGTGACGTGCGCGGCGTCGTTGTCGGTGCCGCCCAGGATGATGGCGCGGGACGGGCCGGTGGGCATGGTGACGTCCAGGATGACGGCCGGGACATCCGCGCGGCCGGTGTACTTGCCGGCGACGAAGGTGAGCACGGTCCCGAGGTGGTCACCGACCAGCGTGACGACCTCGTCGAAGGTGACGTCGAGGTCGAGATCGACGGTGTGCACCAGCAGTTCGATCAGGCGCAGCCAGGGGATCTGCGCCGCCGCAAGGACGACACCGCCCCTGGCACTGACCAGATTGGCCCAAGCCGCCGCCGGGAGTTCGTCGGCGGCGGTGAAGAAACGGCCGCTGGCGGCACCGAGATCCTCTTGAACGATTTGGAACAGCCGCCGGGCGCCCTCCTCGATGTCGGCGTCCCGGTCGAAGGCACTGGCGTACATCGGGTGCTCGATACCGGTTCTGGCCCAGGTCAACAGGTTGACCAGGCCATCGGCGTTGCGCGCGAGGTGGCTGATGAGATCGGAAGAGCGTCGTGTAGGGAAAGA
>CAJCJE010000688.1 GCA_903970565.1 Candidatus Melainabacteria bacterium
CCGACGGCAGCGCGATGATGAATCACGATGCCACGATCACGGCCATCCAGGCGGCCCAGCAGGACCCCGCCACCGATCCGGCCTCAAGCACGAACTTTCTGTTCAACGACGACTGCCGTTCAGCGGTACCCGGGGCGAGCGGGTTCATCGCGTTCGCGCGGAACACCGGAAACCAGATCGACAAGGCGATCCCGATCTTGCAGATAGCCGATGACGGCTCACCGCATCAGGTCGGCCGCGCCTGGTCCCAGGGCCATCCGTTGGACATGAGCCCGTCCTGTTCGTCGTAGACGAGTCGATCGACCAGCGTGTCGGCGCGGACCCGCCAGGCCCGCCGTGCTTGGCTTGGCCGTGCGGATCGTCGACCTGACGCGTGGCTATCTCGACCATCTCGCGGTGGAGCGCGGTACCGCGCGCAACACGCTGGACTCCTACGCGCGCGATCTGCGCCGCTATCGCGACTACCTCGCCGCCCTCGGCGTCACCGAACTGGCCGAGATCACCGCACACCAGATCAGCGACTTTCTCGCCGCGCTGCGCGAGGGCGACGCCGACCATCCGCCGCTGGCCGCGTCCTCGGCGGCGCGCACCGTGGTCGCCGTGCGCGGCCTGCACCGTTTCGCCGTGCGGGAGGGCCTGGTCGCCGACGACCCGGCCCGCGAGGTCCACCCGCCCCAACCGCCGCGTCGGCTGCCCAAGGCCCTTCCGCTCGACGACGTGCTGCGCCTGCTGGAACAACCGGGCTCCGACGAGCCGCGCGCCGTGCGCGACCGGGCGCTGCTGGAACTGCTCTACTCCACCGGCGCGCGGATCTCCGAGGCGATCGGCCTGGACCTCGACGACATCGACCGCGAGCAGCGCACCGTGATCCTGGACGGCAAGGGCGGCAAACAGCGCCTCGTCCCGGTCGGTCGACCCGCGCTCGCCGCGCTGGAGGCCTACCTGGTCCGCGCCCGGCCGGCCCTCGCCGCGCATGGTCGCGGCACCCCGGCGGTGTTCCTCAACGCCAGGGGCAGCCGGCTGTCCCGACAGGGAGCCTGGCTGGTGCTCAAGGCCGCCGCCGACCGGGCCGGCCTCGCTACCGAGATCTCGCCGCACACCCTCCGGCACTCCTTCGCCACGCACCTCATGGAAGGCGGCGCGGACGTCCGCGTCGTGCAGGAACTGCTCGGCCACGCCTCGGTCACCACCACCCAGATCTATACCCTGGTCACCGTGAACACGCTGCGCGAGGTCTACGCCACCGCCCATCCGCGCGCACTCGGCTGACCTGCACTCGGCGGGACCGGACCACGCCGTCACCCGGCCCGTCACCCATCCTGGAGCAATCTCGCCCAGCGGACCACGGATCGTGCCAAAACCGGTACGGTAAGCGCCGACCTGAGTGCGGTACGGAGGTGGTTGGCGTGCATACCGACCTTGATCAGCCGGCGCGTGAGCAGATCACGCTGGTCGGCGTGCTGCACGCGCTCAGCGACCCGACCCGGCTCGCGGTGCTGCGCCAGCTCGACGCGCGGGGCGAAACCCTGTGCGGTCGACTGGACGTGGCGGTTGCCAAGTCGACGCTGTCCCAGCACCTGCGGGTGCTCCGGGAAGCCGGGGTGACCATGACCAGGCCGGAGGGCACCCAGCGGTGGCTTTCGGTGCGCCGGGACGACCTGGAAGCCACGTTCCCCGGCCTGCTCGACGTGGTACTCGCCGCGGCGGCCCAGACCACGGAGGTGGGCCCGGCGCCGACCGTGCCGATGCCGATGGGCACCGGCTGAGCCGGAACATCATCGCGGTCTATGGAGGTTTACGCACGTGCGTAGACGGCGGTCCGCAGCCGCGATCAGGGACGCGGGGGGAGAAGTAGTTGCGGCGCGTTCGACGGGCTGGAAAAGATCGCGACGCGGGGAGCCCGGCTGAGCGCCACGCCGCCGGTTGCGCGACCGACACCGATTTCACCGAGATCCGCCAGCGGTGTCAGCGGCGGATCGACTCGATGAACCTGGTCGAATCGGCGGACGTCGCGGCGTTGTGCCGGCACGTTGCCTCGGCCCGAGGCCGGCCACTCCATCTGCTCGACATCCGCCAGCGCGGTCCCGGACCGACCGGTCTGTGGGTGGCCACCGAGAAGGCGGACTACATCTTCTACAGCGACCTGGCCACCGCGTTGCACCGTGGTCACATCATCCTGCACGAGATCGGTCACATGGTCCTCGACCATCGGGTCTCCGCCGCCCTGACCGAGGCGACCGCGGAACTGCTGGTACCGAACCTCAATCCCGACGTGGTCCGGAGGACGTTGTCCCGAAGCAACTATTCGGCGATCGAGGAGCGGGAAGCCGAAATATTCGCCTCGTTGTTGATGCCGAAGGTGGACACGTTGCCCGCCGGCACCGTCGAGCCGGCCGTTCCCGACTCGGTCATGGCGACCCTACGGCGGTTCGCCGTGGTCTTCGGTTTCGACGAGGACAGCCGCGATGTCTAGCTATGCCGTTGCCAACGACACCATCTACGTCATCCTCGTTCTGCTGGGCGCTGCCTTCCTGGCCCGGCTCAGGACAGTGATTCGCGCACCGCGCAACCGGACCAACCAGGCCGTGTGCGTGTTGTTGTTGCTGCTGGAGGCAGCGTTCGCGCTCGGCAGCGACACCATTCCCGCGCACCTTCCACTCCTGTCGACCAGACCGAGTCTTGCCGGCCTCGTCCAACACTGTTGCCTGGTCGGTGCTGGCCTTGCCGGCCAACTCCTGATGCTGTGGCTGGTCGGTGCCGATCCGCGCACCGTCCCTCCGGCGATCCGATCGCGAGTGATCGTCGCTGCGGTCACCATGTCGGCGTTGATCGCGTTGTACTGCTCCGCTCCCATCGGGAACGTCGGTTTCGACTTCGTCAGCGCCTACGGCACCGATCCTCGGGTGTGTGCGTATCTGCTGGTGTTCCTGGCATATCTCGCGATCCTGCTGTGCGGTCTGGCCTGGTCGACCAACGTCTACTCCCGACACGCCAGAAACCGGTCGCTGCGGTTCGGTCTGCGGGCGACCGCGCTGTCCGCCGTGGTCGGTGTCGGCTACACCGTCCACAAAGCCGGCTACACCATCGCCGTGTTCTGCCATGTGAACCTGCCCTGGTCGGAATCGCTGGTGTCGACATCGCTGGCCGGCGTCTCGGTGGTCGTTCTCCTGTTCGGTGTCCTGCTCGCGTTGGCCGGGTCACGCCTACCCGTCCTGCGCGCCTGGCGGCGCCGCAGGCGGGACTATGCCCGGATCAGGCCGTTGTGGTTGACCGTCTGCGATGCGTTCCCCACCGTCGCCCTGCTGCCTCCGTCGAGCAGTCCGGGCGGGTTGCGCAGACCGGACGCGGACTTCTGGATCTACCGGTTCGTTATCGAGATCAACGACGCACTCCTGCTGCTGCGGCCCTATCGCGACGATCGGATTCCGGACCTGGTGCGTGTCAAGGTATCCGGGGGCCCCTCGGTCGACGTCGACGCCCTGATCGGCGCGGCGAACGTGGCCGCTGCCCTCCGCGCGAAGGCCGCCGGTGCCGAACCCGTCGCGGACCAAACCGCACTGGCGCAACCACCGGGCACCGACGTCACCACCGAGGTCGCCTGGATGTCGATGGTCGCGCAGCACTGCCGGCGATCCCGCGTCGTCGCTGCCGTGCTCGCCGAAACGGTTCAACCCAGGTACGAAGGTCAGTGGGGTCGGCGACCGGATGGTCGTCGACCCCACTGACCGGATCAGGTCGCTAGTTGCTGCCGTCGCACGGTGGGATCACGTTCTGGCCGCCCGAGTTGGGGTCCGGATCGTAGATGAAACCCAGATCGAGGAAGCCGGTCTCGTTGTTGCTGTGGTCCAGGACCAGCGTCCACGGATTGCCCCAGGGGGAGTTCGTCGGCAGGATGCAGATGGCAGCCACGTCGTCGGGGTGCCCGCTGGCCCCGTCGTTGGGTACCTCACCCTGGTTGCAGTTCGTTTCCGGGCACTGGAAAATGCTGGCCGTGGGGATGTTCGTCCAGACCCCGACCCCGATCCCGGGAATGCTTGCCGCGACCATCGTCTTCTTGGTGGTGCCGGTGGCGGTCGCCTGGTTTCCGTGGCCGGGGTTCGTCACCTGCCACTGGGTGGCCGGCGTCGGCGTGGCCGGCTGACTGACCGAGTGAGCGGCATTGGTGGTTGGCTGGGCCTGCGCCTGCACCGTAGCCGTGGCAACACTGGCTAATACCGCCAGCGACAGGACGGCGCCCATCTTGAGCTTTGTGGAAAACACGTCATTCTCCTTTGTGGATTCAGATGAGGGTGTTGCCGGCGCCGATGTCGGCGACGTTCTGGCTGGGGGTCTCGACGTAGCCGTGGTCGGAGTTGGAGAGGGTGTTGTTGGCGAGGTAGCCGATGTCGCCGTTGCCGTTGGACCAGAGGATGTCGGCGTAGCCGTCGTGGGTGAGGTCGGTTGCGGTGAGGTCGGTGGGATCGGTGATGCCGGTGGGGGTGGTGATGGGGGTGCCGGCGGCGTCGAAGGGGAGGTGGTTGCTGTTGGAGAGGATGCTGTTGCCGACGTAGTTGAGGCTGCCGTTGGTGTAGTAGACGAGGTCGGCGTAGTGGTCGCCGTTGAGGTCGCCGAGGGTGACGTCCCCGTTGGCCGGCAGGCCGTTGGCGATGTTGATGGCGCCGGTGTAGAAGGGGTTGTGGCCGGGGTTGGTGTCGATGTTGTTGGGGATGTAGTAGAGGCTGCCGTTCTGGGTGAGGTATTCCAGGTCGGCGTGGCCATCGCCGGTGAGGTCGGCGGCGAAGATCTTCACGACCTTGCTGCCGGCGACATTCGCCAGGCCGAAGGCGACGGGGTAGCCGACCGCGTAGGGGCCGTGTCCGGCGTTGATGTTGTTGGGGTAGTAGTAGATGGTGTCGTCACCGGGTTCGTAGAGGAGTAGGTCGGCGTAGCCGTCGCCGGTTACCGAGCCGGCCGCGACGAGTGAGCCGGCCGGTATGCCGAAGGCGACTCCGGTGGCATTCGGGCCGCCGTAGTAGAACTGGTGGTCGGGGTTGGAGTTCAGGTCGTTGGGCACGTAATCGACGTTGTTGCCGGTGTCGCTGAACAACAGGTCGCCATACCCGTCGCCACTGAGGTCGTCAAGGCCGCCGTTGTCGGCTCTCTTAATCCCCAGTTCCCCACGCCACAGCCAGGATTCCAGTGCGGCCACGCCGATCGAACCAACAAGCGGTAAGGCCGAGGCTG
>CAJCJE010000689.1 GCA_903970565.1 Candidatus Melainabacteria bacterium
GTCGGTCTGGGAGATCGGTCCGAGCACTCGCGGTGGTGGACCCTGACCGAGTTCGACCGCCACGGGCGCCCTCATCCGGTCGTGCCCCGTTCGAGCACGGTCTCCGTGAGCAGGACGGCCGGCTCACCGGATCGGCCGACGAAGGTGGTCTCCAGCGTGATGACCCGCATCGGCTGGCCGCTGCGGGTGGTCCGCCGTTCGTCGCCGACCACCCGGCGCACACCACGCAACACATCCCCGGCTACCAGTGGTCGCCGGTAGCGCCATCGGACGGAGCCGACGACGACTCGCTCCAGCGTCAACCCGAGTCGTTCGACCATCGCCCGCTGATCCCGGTAGTGACCGCTGACCACGACATGCGTTGCCGTTGCGGGGAGGCTGGCGAAGCCGGCGTCACGGGCGGACAGTCCGTCGGTGTGCACCGGGTCGGTCGTGTGGGTCGCTCTGGCGAATTCGGCGATCTTGCCGGCCTCGACGGTGAAAACGACCTCGTCGACGAGGTCGCCGATTCGCATGGTGGTGGCCGGTTGCTCGCTGATCGGCGGTGTCATCGGGTCGAGGTCCTCGCCCAGTCTTCCAGTCGCAGCAACTCGGGCAGGCTCTCGGCGAGGATGGCGTGCTCGTCGAGTTGGCTCGCGCCGGCGGACTCCGGGTCGCCGCCCAGCCAGATCTCGCCGGTACTGCCGTCGAGCGTGACCTCGTCGCCCGGAGCAATGCAAAACCGCCCGTCGGCGGTGCGCGCACCGGTCGGATCGATCAGCAGGTCGGCGGCACCGACAACCGCGGGCAGCCCCCAACCACGGGCGACGACGGCGGCGTGGCTGACCAACCCGCCGGTGCCGGTGATGATGCCTGCCGAGACGGCCATGCCGGGGACGTCCTCGGGAGAAGTTTCGGCGCGGATCAACACAACCGGGTCGTTCTCGTCCGTGTCCGCGGCCTCCTCGGAGCTGAACACGGCCCGACCGGTGGCCCGACCGGGTGATGCGCCGAGACCGGTGGCGATCGGCTCGTCGCGGCAGCGCGCCGACGCGGCGGCGAGGACGGCCTGCCGAGCGCTCACGCGGATCTCGGGGGTGACCCGGTCCACGGCTTCCTGCCTGGTGAGCGGGATGTCCGGTTGCTCGGCCAACTCAACGGCGGCCCGCACGGCGGCGACCGCGCTGCGCTTGCCGATCCGGGTCTGCAACACCCACAGGCGACCCTGCTCGATGGTGAACTCGACGTCACAGATGTCGGCGTAGTGGCGTTCCAGGCGGTCGAGCGCCGCGTCGAGATCGGACCAGACCGCCGGCAGGTCCGTGGCGAGGGAATCGATGCTCTTGGTGCGGGCGGTTCCCGCGACGACGTCCTCGCCCTGTGCGCAGCTGAGGTAGTCGCCGTAGCGGCGATCCGCACCGGTGGACGGGTCTCGGGTGAACACCACCCCGGTACCGGAGCGGGTTCCTCGGTTGCCGAAGACCATCGCCTGGACGTTGACCGCGGTGGCGAGTTCGTCGCCGAGCTTTTCGCGTCGCCGGTAGGCCGTCGCCCGCTGGCTGCCGCAGGACCGGAACACGGCCTCGATCGCGGCCCGCAGCTGCACGGCCGGATCATCCGGCACATCCTGGCCGCAGCTCGTCCGGACCGCTTCGCGTAGCCGCGCCACCTCGGCCCGCAGCCGCTGGACATCGCCGAACCCGTTGTCAGGACCGAGGTCCGCCGGCACGCAGCCCAGCACGGTCGTCGCATACATCCTGATGAACCGCCGATAGCAGTCCCAGGCGAAGCGCTCGTCCCCGGAGACTCGGGCCAGCCCGGTCACGGTCTGTGGGGTCAACCCGAGATTGAGCACCGTGTCCAGCATTCCCGGCATGGACCGGGGCGCTCCACTGCGCACGGCCAGCAGCAGTGGGTCCGCCGGATCGCCGAAGCCACGGCCGAGGTGCCGTCCGAGTGCTGCGCAGTGCCGCCGCACCACTTCGGTCAGGCCGCTGGGCCACCCGTTGGCGAGGTAGTCACGGCAGACGTCCACCGCGATGGTGAAGCCCGGTGGCACGGGGAGTTGGAGAGCGGTCGTCATCTCGGCCAGGCCGGCCCCTTTGCCGCCCAGTCGCGCGGCCAGCGTTCGGGCCGGCACACCGTGGTCGTGGTCGAAGGAGAAGACCGACTCCGCGACGCGCGACGGGACGGCTGTTGCCGGCGTATCCGTTGTCGGGGGGAGGATGGCCATCGTCGTGTCCTTTGCCTCGTGGGTCGACGTTGACGACAGGGCGGGGCAGCGTGCTCCAGGCACCAGGTGCGGCGTCCACGTCTGGTGCCTAGAGCACGCTGGGGGCCGTGTCCGCGACCTTGCGTGCGATGTCCTGCCGCAGTACGTGCTTTTGTACCTTTCCGGTCGCGGTCATCGGCAGTTCGTCGACCAGTTCCAGCCGTTCCGGCGTCTTCTGGACGGCAACGCCCCGTTCCTGGAGGTAGTTCTTCAACGCCGCCAGGGTGGGCGCCGCCGCGGGGTCGATGGGAACCAGGTAGCAGCACACCCGTTCCCCGAGCCGCTCATCGGGCATTCCGACCACCGCTACCACCCGGACCGCCGGATGGGCGGCCAGTAGGTCCTCGATCTCCCGGACACTGATGTTCATCCCGCCGCGAATCACGATGTCCTTGGTGCGGCCGGTCACCCGCACGAAGCCGTCCTCGTCCATGACCCCGAGGTCACCCGATCGCGAGTAGCCGTCCGGGGTGAG
>CAJCJE010000690.1 GCA_903970565.1 Candidatus Melainabacteria bacterium
CGCGTTGTCCACCAGGTTGGACACCACGCGCCAGACCAGCGTGGGCCCGATGAACAGGTTGATTTCCTTGCCCGGTATCAGATGTACCTGGATGTTGTTGGTCAGCCGGGTAACCGAGACGATCGTGCCGACCAACGCGCGCAACGCGACCGGCTCGGGCCCCTGCTCGCACCTGAGCCCGTCGGCAACCAGCCGAAGCAACAGCGCGGTCTGCTGTTCGAGCCGGTCGACGCCCTGCCGGGTACCCGCTGGCAGGGCCGGATCGGTCCGGACCACTTCCACCAGATAGGAGAGGGTGGTCAGACCGTGGCCGAGATCGTGCAGCAGGCCGCGCAGCGCGACCGTGTTGTCCGCGGTCCCGACTTTCACGCTGGATCGGCGACGGCGGCGATTCGGCAGGTCGAACATGCGTACCCTCATCCGTTCTGGGAGACCGGGATACGAGCGGGTCGGTGGGCCCGCTAAGTGCATCGGTCCTCACCGCGCGTTTGTTGCACCGGGCACGCGCGTCCATTCAGGGGCACCTTTCACACGTATGGAGCATCAGCCTGCCGGCAAGTGCGAATCCCGACATCTTCGTGGTGCTGTCGGATTGGCCCGTCTCAGATGGCCTCCGGCCAATTGACGACCCCTGATCAGGTCATATTCCGCGCTGGCCGGTGGCGGGGCGCATTCCGGCACCACGCGCGACGCTGACCGCCTCGATCGCGCTGTGTACCCGCAATTTCGTGAAAATACTGTGCGTGTGCGTGCGGGCAGTATTGGTGGACATGTTCAGTTCCCTGGCGATCTCCTTGCGGCTTTTCCCTTCGATCATGGCCAGGAGCACCGTTCGCTCGCGGTCGCTGAGTTCGTTGAGCGGTCCCTCCCCCGCACGCTTGCCGCTGGCCGCCTCCCGTAGTTCGCGCAGCACCACGCCGAGGTGTTCGGGCGGATAGCAGGCGTGGCCAAGGCACACCGCGCGCAGCGTGTCGAGAAGTTGGTCGGTCGAGCCTTCCTTGGACACCCAGGCGACCACGCCGGCGCGGGCCGCCTCCACGACGAGTTCGGCATCGTGGCTCACGGTGAGCACCACCAGATGCGCGGCCGGCCAAGTGGTACGCAGTTGGTGCAGCAGGTCGGTGCCGGTGATCCGGGCCGAGGAGATCTCGACGGTGATCACGTCCGGACGCAGCTGGCTGTCCAGGGCCGCCCGGTCGAGTTCCTCGGTCGTCAACCGACCCAGCACCCACAGGTCGGCGACCGTCGACAGGCGGCTCGCCAGCCCCTCGGTCAGCATCTCGTGGTCGTCAACCAGCAGCACGCGAATCAGCTCCACCGATAGCACGGTGCACCTCCGATCCGCTGGTGTCCTCGGCCAACTGTCGGAGCGCCGAGTCATGCATCCGCATGAGTTCACCCCGCCCGCCGAGCCGCGCACCCCCTGGCCTGGCCTGCCCTGGTCTGGTCTGGTCTGACACGAAAGCGGGCCGGTGCTTCCCGAGGGAGAAGCACCGGCCCGTGTCGGCGATCAACGATCCGCCGCGATCAGTCCGGAGCGGGCTCAGACCGAGGAGGAGCGATTCGCCCGGTTCCGACGGAACTGGTAGACCACGAACAGCACGGCGACCAGACCGGTCAGCAGCACGCCACCGACCGCGCCGGTCGGCACGGTGATGGTCGGTCCGACTCCCGAGCACTGCGACTGGCCGACGATGATGTCACCATTGCCCAGCGGCCCGGCCAGGTGCACGTGGATCGCGTTGACCGTGATCGACGACGAACCCGGCTGCTGGTTGATGATCTGCTCGTTCAGCGTGACCGAGCCGACCAGCGGAATGGTGATCGTGGTGTTCGGCGCGGGGTTCACCGCGAGACCCGCCCCGTTGAGGCTCGCGCCGACCAGGGTGGTGCCGCCGTAGGAGCCCGACGTGGACGTCTGGCAGTCGCTGTGCACCGCCCCGATGGTGAGGAACGGCGTCAGGGCGAGCCCCAGGCCGACATTGGCGACGTCCGAGGAACTCCTGGCGCCGCCGGTGGCGCCGGTGCTGCCCTGCGTCGTCGCCGTGAGCACGCCGGTCGAGAGCAGGCCGGCCACGTTCGCGTTGAGCACGGTCTGACTGATCGGCCCGCCACCGGTGCCCGGCAACGTCACCGACGGCAGCGGGCCGGAGGTGACGCTCACGCCGAGCAGGGTCGTGACGTTGACGCTCTCACCGTACGCACTGCCGTCCACCGAGGTCACATCCGCCGAAGCCGATGTTGCCAGGAACAGGGCGAAGGCGGGAACCATCGCGAAAACGGCGAGGAACCGGGCGGTTCTTCGCCTGGAACGCGGCACATGTGCCCTACGTCCGTTGTGCATGTCGCAGTACCTCCTTGAGGGACCGCATCCGCGACCGGCGGTGCACAGCCGGTTGCGGTGCCCGAACCCGGTGGATGCCCCGCCCCGAAGGATGGGCGTCCTCGGCCTCGGCGTACCCCCGCAAAGTGCGTATCGGGCCTACGCCCATTGCGGGATGCTCAACAGGTCCCTCCTCGCGCAGGCTGACTGTCGGTCGTCGGGTTTCTGATCGTCTGGATAGGACATTCGACTTCGGGGCGTCGCAGCGTTTTCGGTAGGAGGTCAACAGTGAGAGTGCTTGCCGTCGGTGCTCATCCGGACGACATCGAACTCGGGTGCGGAGGCGCGTTGCTCGCACACCGGGCACGGGGGGATGACATCACGCTGCTGGTGATGACCACCGGCGAGGAGGGACCGCAGGACGCCCGGTCACGGGTGCGGGAACAGGAGGACGCGGCGGCCATGCTGGGCGCGACGCTCATCTGGGGCGGGTTCCCGGACGGCGCGGTGTCGGCGGACCGGTCCGTGGTCGGGGTCGTGCAGAACGCGATGCTGGCCAGTGGCGCCGAACTGGTCTACGGCCACGCGCCCCGCGACACCCATCAGGATCACCGGGCCACCTCGGCCGCGGTGCTGGCCGCCACCCGGCGCGCCAGCCGGGTGCTGCTCTACGAGGCACCGACCTCGACCGGGTTCGACCCCACCATCTTCATCGACCTCGGCACGTCGGTGGAGGACAAGCTGGATCTGCTGCGCGCGCACATGTCCCAGGTGCTCAAGAACGGCCTGGTGGATGTCGAGGCGCTTCAGGCGCAGGCGCGCTACCACGGTTTCCGGGCCAGGGTGCACTACGCGGAGGCGTTCGAGAGCGAGCGCTTCCTCTGGGAACTGCCGGCGCTCGAGCCCGTCGCCGACGCCGCGGAGGCACTGATCCTCCGTGCCTGATCCGACAACGACACAGCCGACACAGCCGACGGAACCGACGCGGGCGGGCGGGCCCGCGCTCGTGGCGAACGGGGCACCCCGACGGGGTGCCCCGTGGGTACTCGTCGCGGTGGGCGCAACGGCGCTGGTGTGCGTCGGGCTGTTCGGACTGGCCAACTCGGTGGTCACGGTGACGGTGCTGTTGCAGGTGGCGTTCACGCTGTTCTTCCTGCGGCACCTCACCTTCGCGGCCTCCGCCGCGCGCGCGGCCGGGGTCTCGGGCGCGACGTACCGCAAACCCGAGCCGCTGGCGGCGGAGGTCCACCAGCCGACGGTGAGCGTGCTGGTGGCCTGTCACAACGAGGAGCGGGTGATCGACCGGCTGGTGACCGCGCTACGCGCCCTCGACTACGCGCCCGAGAAGCTGCAACTGGTCCTGGTCAACGACGGCAGCACGGACCGCACCGCCGAACTCCTCGCCCGGCACGCGGCCGACGACGAGCGCCTGTGCGTGCTGCATCGGCCGCCGCGCTCGGGCGGGGGCAAGTCGGGGGCGCTGAACT
>CAJCJE010000691.1 GCA_903970565.1 Candidatus Melainabacteria bacterium
GGTTGCGGTCGGTGAGGAATCGACCACCGTCGAGGAGGTTTGCGAGCCCTATCTGGTGCGTGCCGGGATGCTCGCGCGTACTCCCCGTGGTCGGGTCGCGACCGCCGCCGCCTGGTCGCATCTGGGTTTGCAGCCACCCCCGGACGCGGCCGGCGAGACGACGCCGGCGGTGTTCGACGGGTAGCCTGTTCGAATCGACCGTTGCCGACCTGGCACACTCGGTACTGACGTCGCCACAACACACCACTGACGTAGCACGGCGGCGTCACATGAACGGAGAATTATGTCGTCCACTCTTTTGATCCCGGTGCTGCTCATCGTGCTGGTCGGTTTCATGTTCTTCGGAACCCGCAAGCAGAAGCGCGCCGTGCAGCAACAGCAGGACATGCAGAAGGCCCTGTCCTACGGCGACCGGGTGATGACCACCTCCGGTCTCTACGCCACCGTCGTGGAAACCTCGGACGACACCATCGACCTGGAGATCGCGCCTGGTTTCACCACCACCTGGCTGCGCGCCGCGGTCCGTGAGAAGGTCGCCGACACGGGTCTGGTGGACGAGGACGTCGAGAGCATCGACGACGAGGTCACCGACTACGAGGAGATCGACGGCGACGAGGCGGAGACCACCGAGGCTACCGACGAGGTCGAGGGCACCGAGGAGGCGCACACGGTGAACGGCTCGGCCACCGAGTCCGACAGCGCCGCCGCCGCTCACGCGCTCGAGCAGAGCGGCAAGTCCTCCAGCTGAGCGATCGACCGCTCGGGACGGGCGGATGGTGTGTACCGTCCCGAGCGGGTGACGCTGGTCTCACACTGCTGGGGTACGCTTCGTCAACGCCCCACCCAACGAGTAACGGGTGGGGCGTAACAGCGTGACCAGCTCCACACCGGAACCCGAACGGATTTTCTCCGGTCGGCTCGCGGTGGCAGTACGCCAGCGGCTGGCCCACCCGGCCCTGGTCACAACATCGACGTTGAGGAGACGCAACCGCCGTGGCATCCTCCGCCGGGCACATCCGCCCTGCACGCTACCTCTGGGTGTTCGCCCTGATCGTGGTCATCCTCTATGCCCTCGTCTTTGGCACGGGAAACCACAAGGCCAGCCCTGAACTGGGTATTGACCTCAAAGGCGGAACCACGGTCACCCTGACCGCGCGCACCGCGAACGGTCAGGCACCCGACCAGCAGTCGCTGGACGAGGCGGTGCAGGACATCCAGACCCGCGTCAACGGACTCGGCGTCAGCGGCGCCCAGGTCAACCTCAGCGGCAACAACATCATCATCACCGTCCCCGGCGACCAGGGCCAAGAGGCCAAGTCGCTCGGCGAGACGGCGCACCTGGTGTTCCGGCCGGTCGTGCAGCAGGTCGCGGCCACCTCCACGGCCACGCCGACCACCTCCGCGGCGCCGACCAGTGGCTCGACCACGCCGCCGACCGCGACCTCCGGGTCCAACCCGTCGAGCACGGGCGCGCTGAAGCCCTCCACCACCGGCACCGCGACGCCGCCGGCCGCCAGCAGCGGCACCAGCCCGCAGGACTACGTCGGCCCCGGCGCGAAGGCAGCCACGCCGACCACGGCGAACCCGCCGACCCCCTCGGCCAGCCCCAGTCCGGCGGGTACCGAAGTCGCCCTGCCTCCGGGGGTGACCACGCAACAGGCGCAGGCGTGCTACGGGATCAAGGCGCAGGCCGCGTCCAACGTCTCCGCCGACGCGCAACAGGCAGCGATCATCAAGGCATGTAAGGCCCTGCGCCAGAGTTCGGCTTCGACCCAGCAGACGAACGCTCTCCAGAGCATGGCCTGTGGTTCGAATTCGTCCGATCCGCTGATCGGCAACGACGACCCGAAGCTGCCGCTGGTCACCTGCGACCAGGACGGTCAGACCAAGTACATCCTCGGCCCGTCGCTGCTGGACGGTTCGACCATCTCCGACGCGACCTCGGGTCAGGACCCCAACGGCACCGACTTCGTGGTCAACCTGACCTTCAACAGTGCCGGCTCCAAGGTCTGGGCGACCTACACCGCCGCGAACGTGAACAAGTCGGTCGCGGTCGTGCTGGACGGCACGGTGGTCTCTGCGGAGAACATCGAGGAAGCCATCCCCGGTGGTAACACCCAGATCAGCGGCAACTTCACCCAGGCCCAGGCCCAGCAGTTGGCCAACGTGCTGAAGTTCGGCTCGCTGCCGCTGTCGTTCGTCTCCTCCAACGCGCAGACGGTGTCCGCCACGCTGGGCCTGACCTCGCTGGAAGCCGGCCTCGCCGCCGGTGGCATCGGCCTGCTGCTGGTCATCATCTACTGCTTGTTCTACTACCGGGCGCTGGGCCTGCTGACGGTGATCTCGCTGGGCTTCTCCGGCATCACCATCTTCGCGGTGCTGGTGCTGCTCGGCCGGTGGATCGGCTACAGCCTTGATTTGTCCGGTGTCGCCGGTTTCATCATATCCATCGGTATCACCGCGGACTCGTTCGTGGTGTTCTTCGAACGACTCAAGGACGAGGTCAGAGAGGGCCGAACATTCCGGTCCGCGGTGCCGAGGGCCTGGGTACGGGCCCGGCGCACCATCCTGGCCTCGGACGGTGTCAGCTTCCTCGCCGCCGTCGTGCTCTACATCGTGGCCGTCGCCCAGGTGCAGGGCTTCGCCTTCACCCTCGGCCTGTCCACCGTGCTCGACCTGTTGATCGTGTTCCTGGTGACCCACCCGCTCGTGGTACTCGCGTCGCGGT
>CAJCJE010000692.1 GCA_903970565.1 Candidatus Melainabacteria bacterium
TCCTCACCGCCGCGGAAACGGTCTGGACCCGCGACGGTCGCGACGGGCTCACGATGGCCGCGATCTCCCAGGAGTCCGGCATCTCCATCGGCGGCCTCTACAGCCGGTTCAACGGCAAGCAGGGCGTGATCCGGGCCGTGAAGGACCGGTTGCTCACCCGGCTGGAGAACGAGGTGGCCGAGCGGCTGTGCCGGCGCGGTGGGGGTGTGCGGCACACGGTGCGCGAGTTCGTCGCGTGCCTGGCCGACTCCGACCTCCGCAGCGTCCTGCGCCCACTGGGCGGGGGAGACACCGACGACACGGAGTTGGACGCGCGGGGCGCGGTGGCCAGGGACCGGCTGCTCAGCTCGTTCCGGACCGCCGCGCTGCGTGACCGCCACGAGATCCGGCACCAGGACCCGGAGTTGGCTCTGTCGATGGCCTTCCATGTCGTGCTGGGCTGCCTGGCCACGGCGGATCGGACCGCCGGGCGCACCGGCCTGCCGGACTCGCCCGAACTGATCCGGGACGAGATCGCCCAGGTGTGCCTGGCGTACCTGTGCGGTCCCGAGCACTGAGGGCTCACCTGCGTCGTCCCGCCGTCGACAGGTCTGGGCGCCGGGCACTGATCTTACCCAGTGAACCGGTGTGCGCCCGGTGCCAGAATCGGGAGGACGCGCTCACCCGTTGATGGAGGTACCGGTGCCCCTGGCTTCGCGACCGTTGCGGAAATTGGGTTTTCTGACCATCGGGTTGTTCGATGAGGACGATCCGGCGGCCGGTCACGAGTCGACGCTGGAGATCATCCGGCTCGGCGAGGAACTGGGTTTCGACAGTGCCTGGGTGCGCCACCGGCACTTCCAGTTCGGCATCTCCTCGCCGGTCGCGATCCTCGCCGCGGCGACCCAGCGCACCAGCCGTATCCATCTCGGTACGGCGGTGACCCCGCTGGGCTGGGAGAACCCGCTGCGCCTCGCCGAAGATCTCGCGACGGTGGACATCCTCTCCGGCGGCCGGCTGAATCCGGGCATCAGCGTGGGCGAGCCGCGCAACTATGGGCAGGTGGGGCCGGTGCTCTACCCGGATTCGGCCGAGCAGGAGGACTTCAGCTACACGCGGGTGCGCCGGCTGCTGGACCTGGTGCGCGGCGAGCACGTGTTCGAAGGGGCCGGGGTCGAGGGCTTCGAGGTGTTCGCCGACCGGGTTCAGCCGCACGCCAAGGGTTTGGGCGAGCGGATGTGGTACGGCGGGGCGAGCCTGCGTTCCGCGCGGTGGGCCGGGGAGAACGGGATGAACTTCCTCACCTCCAGCGTGGTGCGCGCCGAGGAGTCGACGGATTTCGCGGAGATCCAGCGCGCGCACGTTCGGACCTTCCGCGCGCACCATCCCGACGGCGACGCCGCGCGGGTGTCCCAGGGCCTGGTGGTCATCCCGACCGACTCGGCGACGGCGCGGCAGCGCCTCAGGTACGAGGAGTACGTGGCCGAGCGGACCCCGCGCACGCAGGCGCCGGTCGGGCCGGCGCGGATGCTGTTCGCGCGTGATCTCGTCGGCACCTGCGAGGAGATCGCCGAGCAGTTGTCCGCGCACGTCGGTTTCCAGGAGATCGACGAGGTCGCGTTCGCGCTGCCGTTCACCTTCGAGCACGCGGACTACGTGCAGATCCTCACCGATATCGCGACCGGGCTCGGCCCGGCGCTGGGCTGGCACCCTCAGCATCCGGCGTCGGCGTGATCGATCGGAGGAACGCCAGGACCGGTCCCAGGGTCTCGTTGCGCCGACTGACGACGATCAGGTCGAGGCCGACGACGTCGGCGATGGGTCGGTACACGAGGCCGCCGATGGCGAGCAGCGCGGTGTCCTCCGGCACGATCGCCACCCCGAGACCGGCCGCCGCGAGCGTGAGGACGCCGAGTGTGGTGGGAACGAGTCGCACGCCGGCGGACGCCGCGTTGGCCGGCGGGCGGACGCGGTCGGCGATGGTCTCGCTGTCGGGGTGGGTGGAGGGCAGGATGAGGGTTTCGGCGGTGAGGTCGGTCTTGCTCAGCGTCGCCCTGCCGGACAGTTGGTGATCTTCGCGCAGGGCGGCGGTCAACTGGAGGTGCCTGCGCGCCATGCGGGTGAGATCGTCCAGGTGCGCGGACGCCAGATCGGGTGTGTAGCCGAGGTCGATCGAACCGGACTTCAGCTCGTCGATGACACCGGCCGGCGGCAGTTCGCGGACCTCGATCTCCACGGCGGGGTGCGTGTCGTGGAAGCGCCGGAGATCGGTGGGCAGGACCCCGCTGAACGCCGCGACGCCGGAGAAGCCGATTCTGATCGACCCGGCTTCGCCGAGGATCGACTGCCGGGCCACCCGCAGCGCCCGCTCCGCCTGGTCGAGAGCGCGGCACGCCTCCGCATACAGCAGGCGACCCGACTCGGTGAGTTGCACCGAGCGGCTCGTCCTGACCAGCAGCGCGCCGCCGACCTCGGCCTCAAGCTGCTGGATCTGGACGCTGAGCGTGGACTGGGTCACATACAGCCGAGCGGCGGCGCGGCCGAAATGCAGCTCCTCGGCGATGGCGGCGAAGTACCTGAGGTGGCGCAGCTCCATGTTCTCAGCCTATCGTTGACACGAATCGATGTGTTCGAACGATCGACTGGGCGGCAGGGCGAGGCCCCGGACCCATTCGGTGAGTACCGCCGAGTACCGGGCCGGGTCGGCGCCGTGCATCGAGTGCGGCATGGTCGGGAACGAGTGGCAGGTGACGCTGTTGCCGGTTGCGGTCACGAGTTGCTCGACCCGTCGCACCTGACGGTCGGACAGCGCGCCGACGAGTCTTCCGGTATCCGGGTCCTCGTAGTGGTTCCTCGAAACCGTGCGCGACAAAGATGTCCGCGTGCTCGGCGGCTTCCACCTGGCTCATCTGCATTCCTTTCAAGGGCGGTCGGGTGAGTACGAGAACGACGAGTGCCGCCGCTGGCAGCGGTCCGGTGGTGGAAACGGAGCAATCCGAGGGTGGCGCCGTGCCTCTACCGTCGAGCCAACCGATCGATAATTCCAATAGGTTGATGTGATCGATCAATCGCTGTCGGCGATGGTTGGCCGGGTGCGCCTGCGCGGACGAGCTGGTGTCCACGACCGTCGATCGTTGTCAGCGAATGATAAATAGGTTCAATCTATTGGAAAAATTGATCCGAGAAGACGACTCTGTAGTCATGACCACCACGACCGGCGCGGCGACAACGCTGCTCAGCGAGCGCGACATCGCTCGACTCATGACTGGCTGGCTCTATCGGGACACCGGCGACTGGGATTCCCTCCGAGGTCTGTTCCACCCGGACGCGCGAATCTCGGTGACCTGGTTCACCGGCCTCGCTCACGACTTCGTCGATGCTTCGCGGCGCATGGGCCGATCCGACTTTCGGACCAAACACATCAGCGCCGCGCCGCTGATCACGTTTTCCGCATCGGGCCGATGCGCGGTCACCGAGACCAACACCGTTGTCGTGGGCGAGAATGCCGGCCTCGGTCTTGGCTGTGTCGCGCACAACCGGTTCCTCGATCGCGTCGAACAGCGGGCCGGCCGGTGGGCCATTGTGGACCGCGAGAGCATCTACGACTTCAGTTCGTTCACGTTCCCGCGCGGAATACCGGTTTCTATGGATCAGGACGCGATCGCGACATTCCCGATCGAATACGCCGCCCTCGCCTATCTGTTGGAGGCCAGTGGTTTTCCCGTTCGCGGCACGTTCGCGGTCAAGAACAGTGACAGCGAACGGCACCTCAAGCAGACCGCCTCGGCCTGGTTGGCCGCCGACCAGATCACCAGGACCGACCCGTTGCCACCGCGCGATGACGCCATCGACGCGTTCCGTCCCGATCACGAAGAGGAAAAACAGCTATGAGCAAGTGGACCTTGTCGGCAATGCCGGACCTGACCGGTCGGACGGTGCTGGTCACGGGAGCGACCAGCGGGATCGGGCTGATCGCGGCGCGTGAGTTCGCGAGGGCGGGCGCGCGAACGGTCCTCGGCGCGCGCGACGTCGCCAAGGGAGCGCGCGTCGCGGCGCAACTGACCGGAGATGTCGAGGTGTCGGAGTTGGACGTGTCCGACCTGACGGCGGTGCGTGCCTTCGCGGCCCGCTGGCGCGGTCCGCTGGACATTCTGGTCAACAACGCGGGAGTCATGGACGTGCCGCTGCGGCGCACCGCCGACGGTTTCGACATCCAGACCGCCACCAACGCGCTCGGACCGTTCGCGCTGACCGGTCTGCTCCTGCCGCACCTCACCGACCGCGTGGTGTGGGTGACCAGTCAACTGCACCGGATGGCCCGCCCGCACGTCGAGGACCTGGCCTGGCGGCAGCGTCCCTACCGGGCGATGGACGCCTACACCGAATCAAAGCTCGACGTGGTCCTGTTCTCCGCCGAACTGCAACGCCGACTCTCCGCGTCCGGGTCGGCGGTGCGGTCGGTGCTGGCCCATCCCGGTATCGCCACGACCAACCTGTCCGCGCACTCCAGGAGCAACGCGATCAACCGTCTTCCGTTCCTGCTCAACGATGCCGAGCGGGGCGCGCTGCCGACGCTGTTCGCCGCCACCGAGGACATTCCGGGCAACGCCTACGTGGGTCCTCGCGGTCCGGGCAGCGTCAAGGGGCACCCCAAGGTCCGCGCGGCGAGCCGTCGTGGACTCGACCCGGAGGCCGCCGCGAAGGTATGGGCCGCCGCCGAAGCGCTCACCGGCACCATGACGGTTCACCCCGCCGGTTGACCCGGCGCGCACGGTTGCCACCGACCGCGCTCAGGCGTGGAGTTCTCCTTCACGCTGGTCGTCGTGCCCGGCGAACATCGCGGCCATCTTCCGCGCACCGCCGTCGGAGAAGATGATCTCCATATTCGCCGCCGACTCGGTCGCCGAGACATGGGCCCTGGCAAAGAGTTCGGCCTCGTAGGCGGCCAGGGCCCTGCCGGTCTCACCCGGATTGGCGATGATCGCCAGCGCGAGTTGGGAGCCGTCGTGCATGGCGAGGTTCGCACCCTCCCCGGCGAACGGAGACATCAGGTGCGCGGCGTCGCCCAGCAGGGTCACCCCTGGGACATGCTCCCAGGCCACGGTGGGCGGCAGGGCGTAGATGCGGCGCGCGGTCAGCGGGGAGTCGGCATTCGCGACGAGTCCGCGCAGTTGCGGCGCCCACCCGTCCAGCAGACGCAGTGCCGCGGTTTTCGCCACCTCGGCGTCGGTGAAGTCGACGGTGTCGATCCAGCCCTCCTCGGCGCGGTGGCCGAGGTAGTAGTGCAGGCTGCCGTCCGTCTCGCGGTGGCCGAGGATAGCGGTCTCCCCGCCGAGGGCGAACAGCATTCCGGGGCCCATCACGACGGCCTCCTCGGGGTGGCGCTCGTCGGCGTCGTGCAGGTCGGCCTCCAGGAACGAGATGCCGGTGTAGGCCGGTTGCGCGTCGGTGACGAGCGGGCGCACCTTCGACCAGGCGCCGTCGGCGCCGATGAGCAGGTCGGTGGTGAAGGACCGGCCGTCCGCGAGGGTGACCTCGTGCCGCCCGGCCGGCAGATCGAGCGCGCGGACGGAGGTGACCTTGCATCCCCAGTGCAACGCGCCCTCGGGCAGCGAGTCGAGCAGGAGATCCCGCAGTTGGCCCCGGTCGACTTCGGGGCGTTCCAGCGAGCCGTCGTCGAACTCCTCCCGTAGCACCGTGCCGTCCTGGTCGAGCAACCGCATTGCCTCGCCACCGGAATGGATGATCTTGATGAAGTCGTCGAACAGGTCGGCGGCGCGCAGCGCCTCCTGTCCGGTGTCGTCGTGGATGTCGAGCATTCCGCCTTGGGTGCGAACGTCGCGGCTCGCTTCGAGTTCGAAGACCGCGGCGTCGATGCCACGGGTGTGCAGGACGCGAGCCGCGGTCAGTCCGCCCAGCCCCGCGCCGATGATCGCGACCGGATAGTGCTGGATGTTCGAGTTCATGTCAGCTCACGTCGATTCGGGTAGTGGTCGGTCGGAGTCTCGGGGTGGCCGGCGATCCTGGCGACTCGGGCAGTCTCGTTGAGTGTAGCGAACATGTTCGTTCCGAACAAAGTCGTAACGAACGAATTCGAGGCAGGGAGCCTTGACCGCAGGTCAGCGGCGTGAAGCCGACGGGACGCCTGGGCGGCGGCGGGGGAGCGCGTGAGGCGGAGTTCAGGACTCCGGCAGGGGAGTGTGCAGCGCGCCGTCGAGAAGGACCTGAATGGTCCACTTGCGGCGTAACCGCGGAGTGCCGGACAGCAGCTGCGGGACGAGCGCGGCGACGCGCGGCGTGACCGTGGGCGAGGCACCCTCCAGCGCGGTGATGAGCGAGTTCCACTCCTCGCCGGAGCCGGGCGGATTCTCGGCGACGTGCTCGACCACGCTCGCGGTGGCCACCAGCAGCAGGATGTCCACGCCCCAGGCCGCCTGGGCGTCCGGAACGCCCCCCTCGCCCAGCAGCGTCAGCAACGCCTCCACGAGATTCAGGTAGTTCGGGCCCGAAGGGCGTGCGACGAGCGACGAGCGAGCCAGGCTCGGATTCTCGGCGAGCACGCGACCGTAGGAACCGAGCGTCGCGTCGATCCGCTCGCGCCAGTCCCCGGCGGCCGTGACCGCGCCGAGGTCGACCTCGCCCAGCATCTCCTCAAGGATGGCCGAATGCAGCTCGGCGGTGTTGGCCACGTACACGTACAGCGAGGCCGGACCGGTATCCAGCTCCGTGGCGAGCCGACGCATCGTGACCCGCTCAAGCCCCTCGGCGCGCATCACCCGCACCGCGGTCGCGATGATTCCCGCACGGGTCAGCGCGGGCTTGGCCGGACGCTCCCGACGGCTGACCGGCTGACGGTGTGGGGACATGTCGCGAAACTATCGAATATGTTCGTAACGAACAAGTTCAAACATGATGTGACATGGCGGCGTTGCGCTGGCGCGGTCCGGCTCAGGCGTGCGGCAGCGTGGAGCTGGGTGGGGTCACTGCCCGTCGGTGCGGTGGCGGGCTGGGCGCGGGCTGGGCAAGACCCGCGAGGAGCAGGTCGATCATGCGGCGAGCGTGGTAGTCGGGGTAGGTGTCGGCGCCGATGCACAGGTTGCCGATGCCGAGCATGAGTTCGAGAGGCTGGATGTCCGCGCGGGTGTGGCCGGCGGCGGCGGATGCGGTCAACAGCTGGTCGAGCACGGGGAGCAGGCGGTCGACGAACTCGGCGTGCAGGCGCTCGAACCCGGCCTGGTCCGAGCGCAGCGCCTGCGCCAGGCCATGCTTGGTGACCAGGAAGTCGGCGAACCGGCCGGCCCAGGACCGCAACGCCTCGTACGGTGTTTCCTCGGCTCCGGTGGTGGGGCTCGTGACGTTGGCGAGCGCGTCGAGTTGGTGCCGGAAGACCGCGACCACCAGGTCGGCCCTGGTCGGGAAGTGTCGGTAGATGGTGCCCATACCGACGCCGGCTTCGGTGGCGATGTCGCGCACGGGAGCGTCGACCCCCGCCCGGACGAACACGACGGCGGCAGCGTCCAGCAGCGTCTGCTGATTGCGCCGGGCATCGGACCGCTGGCGCCGGCCACCGTTGGCGGGCGGCGTATCGGCCGTCGTCATCCCCGTCACCTCCTGCTCGCCCATCCACCTGCTCAGTGGATCGATGATCAGTATATTGATACGGAGCAGCGATCCGCATCCGCATCATGCCAGATCGGGGCGCGAGGGGTCCACCGCGCCCGACAGGCGAAGATCCCCGCGCTGCCGCGCCACTCGAGAACCGAGTCGGTAAAAGCCTGAACGAACCCATATCGAATCAGTCCGATTATTTCCTGCGATTTTCCGCGTTTGCCGTCGAGAAAGAGAAAGATATCGACGTTTTGTCAGCGGATTCTTGCCGCTTTACTCATGATGTGACGTCGGTTGGCCGGTCCTGGGAGGCCGTTTGCGGGCCGGTGAAGGATTGTCGGGAGGGCGGACAACGAGAATTTTCCCTGCGAGCCGCGACCGTCCGAGGGCTTCGCCGACACGGGGGCTGTGCTCCCGGATCTCACCCCTGGATTCGCCGAAAGAGGAGGCTGCGCGTATTTCTATCCACAATGGACTCAGCGCGGCGACGGGTCGGAGGCTGGCTGTGGCGGGAATGTTCCGGTCCTGGCATCCGAACTGGTGGAGATTTCGTCGAGCTGGCAGGCATCTTCCGTGGCATCGCGCCACGGATCTTTGTGCCGGTCCACCTCGGCAGGGCGAGTTCGACAGGCTCTGGATCACCGATGACGAGCGGATCGCCCACGGCGGCCTGAGCTTGAGCCGGGCCGACCGTGGACCTGAGATGATCTTGTTTTGCCCCAACTGGTCGAGCACCCGAACATGACACGCGCCGGAATGCCTCGACCACCGCTGCGGGTGCGGGCGGGGTTGTCACTACTCCATCAGGCTCAACGTAACTACTGGTGGTAGACATGTCCTCGTCGCAATAAGACGTGACGAGGTACCTATTCAGCTGGCTGGTGCCCTGATGGGCGTGGTGTGATCGGGTTCTGAGATGATCTTTGGGTGTTGGTTCCGGAGTCGGCTGAGGCGTTGCTTGAGCGGGTGCTCGCGCAACGCCTCAGCCGACTCCGGAACCAACACCCAAAGATCATCTCAG
>CAJCJE010000693.1 GCA_903970565.1 Candidatus Melainabacteria bacterium
TGCTGGAGATCGACCCGACCCGGCTCGGGGTGCCGCTGCGCTGGGAGCCGGGTGAGGGCAACGCGGCCGGGCCGTGGTTCCCGCACGTCTACGGACCGATACCGGTCTCGGCCGTGCTCGCCGCGCACGATTTCCCACCCGATTCCGACGGCGGTTTCGCGCTACCCGCACCCCTGGCCGGCTTCGGGGCATGTCGACCGGCGTCCTGACCGGCGTCGAGAAACCGTTGTGAGCACACAGGTGCGAGGAGTGTCCACAACGGACACCCTTCGCACCTGTGTCGGATCGGTGAACTACAGGGCGCCACCGGCCGCGCGCGGGGCGCCGACCTCCGGGCCGCCCGCGGTGAGCGCCTCGCGGGCCAGGAAGTTCTCCACGTCGAACAGGTTGCCCTTGGAGCGCCTGACCACGTTGAGCAGCGTGGACATCTGCGCGATCTCCTCGACCTGCTCGCCGAGGAACCACAGCATGAACTGCTCGCCGGTGTAGTCGGACTCCGCGCGCGCAGCCTTCACCAGCGCGTTGACCTCCTCGGCGACGTCCCGCTCCTGCTGGAGTGCCAGCGCCACCACCTCGGCGGGCTCGCTGAAGTCGTTGCGGACCGAGTCGACGCCGGGGATGGTCACCTCGACGCCGTTGTCGATCAGGAACCGCACGATCATCATGGCGTGGTTGCGCTCTTCCAGCGACTGGCGGTAGAAGTGCCGCGCCAACTGGGGATAGTCACTCTTGTCGAACCACACGGCGACCGCGAGGTACTGCTGAGCCGCGGTCAGCTCGTTGCGTACCTGCTCCTGGAGCAAGATGTGAAATTCGGAAACGTTTCCGGCGATTTTCTTGGCACTCACAGACATGACGTCGAATATACCGTTTCCTCTGGTGAGAGGCCAAAAAAATGAATCGTGTCGTTACTTTCAGGTGATAAGGCAAGCCTTTCCACAGGTCGCCAATGGGTAGCCAATAGGTACTGAGGTAAGCCTTTCTTGTGTTCGAATAACAGGCCGTTGACATTGTGATTTCCGCGTCGAATGGGGCGTGGGAGCACCGGGGCGCGGTCGAGTCGGCGGAAGCTCCTATTGAGAACAGCTCTCATTCGGAGCTGGTATCGCCCGGTGCGCCACTCCGCCCCCACCTCCACCGACGTCGAGGAGGCCGAACCCGATCCGGCGGAGTGGGAGCCGCAGGCGCTCGGCTGGTGGCGGCCTCCGCCGTGATGATCAGCGTCGCGTCCGATCTGCTCGGCCGGCTCGTCCGCTGAGCACGCCCGAGCGGGTCACCAGTTCCGGCCGTGCTGGCACCAACCGCCTCGGGTGACGCTGTAGCGGCGCCAGCCGGGTGGCGGCATCAGCTCCCCGTGCAGCGTTCCGTCCCGTGGCGACCAGTGCAGGTACTCCTCGGCCCACGGCCGGTTCACCAGCACCAGTCGTTCCTGCGACTCGGCCTGTTCGGCGACGACCTCGCGCACTCGCGCCCAGGCCTGCCTCAACATCGTCATCGTCTGCCTCCTTCGGCTACCATTATCGAAGGGTTCAAGCTCGAACTGAAGTCAATATTGAAGGCAGGGGTGTTATTTTGCCGACAAAATCAAGGCTGAACGGTGGCGTAGCTTACAAATCCACGAACGACGTCCTGGACGAGGTGAACGTCCGGGTGCTCGCCGAACTGGAGGCCGATCCGAGGATCACCATGTCCGCGCTGGCCCGCGGGGTCGGCATGTCCGCGCCCGCGGTGACCGAGCGGGTGCAGCGGCTGGAGCAGGCCGGCGTGATCACCGGCTACCGCCTGGAGGTCGACCCGGCCGCGCTCGGCTACCCGGTCACCGTGTTCGCCAGGATTCGCACCAGCACCGGACGGCTGGACCGGTTCACCGACTTCGCCGCGACCGTGCCCGAGGTGGTGGAGTGCTACCGGATCACCGGGGAGGACTGCTTCCTGCTGAAGATGCGGATTCCAGCCCTCGACCAGCTCGCCGCGCTGCTGGACCGCTTCCTGCTCTACGGCCAGACCACCACCTCGATCGTGGTGGGCACCCCCATCCCGACCCGCCCGCTGCCGCTGCCCTGACCGCCCCGGCTGGAGCCGGGTTCAGCCCGATCGGGCTGGTTCAGGTCGGACCAGGGTCGGGGTTCAGCTCGTCGGACCGGAGCCGCTTGCCATCAACCGGTGCGCGTGTCGTCCCTTCCCGTTAGGGGGACCCCCGAAATCCAATTCTCGTCGTTGTTGATCGAGATCCGAGGCTGCCAGCGAGCGGCGCGGCGTGTCGTCCCTTCCCGTGGCGCACCGGAGCAGCCGACGGCTGGGTCAGAACAGCTCGGCGCGGTCGATCGGGCAGGACATGCAGCGCGGGCCGCCCCGGCCGGAACCGAGTTCCGAACCGGAGATCCGCAGTACCTCGATGCCGGCCTGCTCCAGCCGGTCGTTGGTCTCCACGTTGCGTTCGTAGGCGACCACGACGCCGGGAGCGAGGGCGAGGGTGTTGTTGCCGTCGTCCCACTGCTCGCGTTCGGCGGTGACCGGGTCCAGTCCGGTGTCGATCACCCGCAGCTTCGAGATGCCCATCGCGTCGGCCGCCGCCTCCAGGAACGGCCGGGGCCCGTCCACGTGCAGGCCGCCGGAACCGTCCGGCCGCATCGAGTACGCCGAGAGGGTGTCCCGGATGGCCGGGTACATCACCACCGCGTCGGAGTCGACCATCGTGCACACCGTGTCCAGGTGCATGGTGGCCCGCTCCTGGGCGATCGGCAGCGCCAGCACGGTGTGCGCGAGACCGTCGGTGAAGGCCGAGCGGGCCAGCGACTCCGCGCCGGCCGGGGAGGTCCGCTCACCGACGCCGACCGCGAGCACGCCGGGTGACAGCACCAGCACGTCGCCGCCCTCCACCGGGGCGGAATGCGCCCCGTAGGCGCGGGCGGTGCGCGCGAAGCGGGGGTGGTAGGCGTAGATCAGGTCGGTGAGCGCGGACTCCCGGCGCCGGGCCGGCATCACCAGCGAGGCGATCGCCACCCGGTCCCCGATCCACACCGAGGAGTCCCTGGTGAACAACAGGTTCGGCAGCGGGTCGACGGCGAAGTCGTGCGGATGGTGCATCTGGCGCACCAGCGAGGACCCGTTGGAGCCGGGCAGTTCCTCGAAGGTCATCCCGGCGGTCAGCGCCGTAGCCAGCGTGGCGGGCGGCATCTGCTGTAGATGCTCGCGCAGCGCCTCGGCGAGATCGACCCCCAGCCGCCGCTCGTCCACCACCGCGTGCACGCCGGCGGCCCGCGCCCTCGGGTCGACCAGTGACTCGGCCAGCAGGTCGATCAGCAGCAGCACCTCGACCCCGCGCCCGCGCAGCACCTCGGCGAAGGCGTCGTGCTCGGCCTGCGCGCGGTCCACCCAGGGGATGCCGTCGAACAGCAACTGGTCGTTGTTGCGTGGGGTCAGCCGCTTGAGTTCCGGACCGGGCCGGTGCAGCAGCACGGTGCGCAGCGGTCCCACCTCGCTGTCCACCCGAGGAGTCCGATTGAGCTGCGGCGATGTCGACGCGGTCACGCTTCAAAGGCTAGCGCTTCTGAACACGCTTGATGCGTATCAAGACCGGATTTTGGTTCATATCGCGGGTCGAGTCGCGAAGAAATGCCATTCTGTTAAATGGGAACGACAAAAATCGTTCGATCCTTGTGTGGACACTTCTCGTGTGCTCAGCGCAGGAACGCCAATTTGTTGACCAGCAACGCATAGCCGACGAAGGACACCACGTCCAGCAGCGTGTGCGCCAGGACCATCGGCCACAGCCGGTTGGTCTTCTGCCAGACCCGGCCGAACACCAGCCCCAGCACCACGTTCCCGACGAACCCGCCGAAGCCCTGGTAGAGGTGGTAGGACCCGCGCAGCACCGCCGAGATCACCAGCGCCGAGTTCTCGCCCCGACCCAACTGCCGCAGCCTGGTCAGCAGGTAGCCGACCACCAGCGCCTCCTCGGCCCAGGCGTTGGCCGCCGCCGAGATCACCAGTACTGGAATGCGCCACCAGGTGTCGGAGAGGCTGGCCGGCACCACGGTCAGGTTGGCCCCGACGGTCCTGGCCAGCAGGTAGAGCCCGAGGCCGGGAATGCCGATCAGCGCGGCCAGGCCGACCCCGCGCGCCAGGTCGCTGCCGATCCTGGTCCGGTCCAGTCCGATCCCGGCCAGCCGCACCCCGCTGCGGTAGACCAGATAGGCACCCAGCGATCCCCAGGCCAGCAGCTGCACGGCGTCGGCCAGTTGGGCGAACAGGTCCAGCACCCCGACCTTGGCCAGCGGGGTGTTCAGCAGTGCCTGCTGCTTGTTCAGCGCCACCGGACTGGCCAGTGAGTCCAGCAGCGAGATCAGGCTGCGCAGCCCGGACCAGCCCAGCGAGGCCGCGAACACGATGCACAGCTCGATCCCGGCGATCCGGCGCTGCCGGGGCTCCTTCACCGGCAGCGCGCCGACGATGTCGTTGCGCGGCGCGGGCCGCACCCAGGCCAGTACGAGGTTCGGCACGCCCGCACGCTACCGCGTGGATCTACGTACGAGGACTAACGTGATCTCGTGCCCGGAAAAATCGCTACCGCCGACGTGGTCGACTCGACGAGCCTGGTGGAGTTCCTGCGCCCCCGTCACCGCGCCATCGTCCTCACCTCCCGTGCCGACGGCTCCCCGCAGGTCTCCCCGGTGACCTGCGGCGTGGACGCCGAGGGCCGGATCGTGATCGCCACCTACCCGCAGCGCGCCAAGGTGCGCAACGCGCGCCGCGACCCCCAGGTCTCGGTGTGCGTGATCTCCGACGAGTGGAACGGCCCGTACGTGCAGGTGGACGGCACCGCCGAGGTGCTGGACCTGCCGGATGCGCTGGAGCCGCTGGTGGAGTACTTCCGGGCGATCTCCGGCGAACACTCCGACTGGGACGAGTACCGGGAAGCCATGCGGCGGCAGGGCAAGTGCCTGCTGCGGATCACCCCGACCCGCTGGGGTCCCATCGCCACCGGCGGCTTCCCGCCCGAACTCGCCGAGGGCTGACCCGGCTTCAGCGCCCGCGCGCTCAGCCGGTCTTGCGGGCCTGCGCGAGGAACGGGCAGCCGACCATCCGGCGCAGTTCGCTCGCGAGCTGGGTCGGCGTGTCCACCGGTTGGGAGAACGCCAGCCGCACGTCGTGGTCGGCGCCGGCCGCCTCGACCCGCAGCCGCAGCCCGTACCGGTCCAGGCCCAACGGCCGGACATGGCCGCCGCGCAGGGTTTCCGGCAGCAGCCGGGTGAGCATCCCGACCACGTCGTGGTGCGCGGACTCCAGGTGCCGCAGCCAGTGGTCCTCGTACTCGCAGAACGGGTCCGGCGCGGCCGAGGCGAACTCGGCCGGGGTCAGCGAGCAGGTGCCCTCGCTGTCGGCGAGCACCAGCGAGGCCGGGGTCAGCCGCAGCACGCTCATCCCGTGGCCGACGTCCAGCAGCCGGCTGTCCGGCCGCGCCTCGGCGACCCGCAGCGCCCGCTCACGGGCTGCCGCGCCGTCCAGCGTGACCAGCAGGCCGGTGACCCACAGCAGCGCGCGGACCGGCTCCCGCAGCGCCACCGGCGCCCGGTCGGCGATCTCCACCAGGGCGGGCAGCTGCCCTCTCGGCGTGCCGGCCAGCGCCGCGACGAACGGATGGTCCTGGGCGAGCAGCACGGTGACCGAACCGTCCTCGTGCAGGTGATGCAGATGCGGTTCGATCCGGTCGGCCGGCGCGGCGTCCCAACGGGGGGAGCCAATACCAAGCGAATCGATACCGAGGGAGTCGGCGCCGGGGGAGGACGGGCTCGGTTCGGAGCGCAGCAACACGGCCCGGCCGCCCCGCGCGGCGATCGTGCGTGCCCGCTCGGCGGGTCGGGGCACCGGTGGTCGTCGGACGGTCTGGTTCACGCGAGCACCTCCTAGTTAGGTAAGCCTAACTTGAAAGTCCGGTCGAGGGGTAGTCCATCGACCGAAAGTATGCGCTGCTCACGCCATTCGGGTGCGCTTCCCTCGACAACCACGCCCTTTCGGGGCACGCGGACCGCTCCGGCCCCTAGTCCCAGTCCGGTCCGCGCCGGGCCCAGCTCCAGGCGTAGCGCGGGTCCTCGCAGGAGTTCGCCGCCTCGCCGAGTTCCAGCGGGCGGAAGGTGTCGATCATGACGGCGGTCTCGTCGAAGTACTCGGCGCCGATCGAACCCTCGGCCGCGCCCGGTTGCGGCCCGTGGGTGAATCCGGACGGGTGCAGCGACAGCGACCCGATGCCGATACCGGACCCCTTGCGTGCCTCGTAGTTGCCGCCGACGTAGAACATCAGCTCGTCGGAGTCGACGTTGGCGTGGTTGTAGGGCACCGGGATCGACAGCGGGTGGTAGTCGACCTTGCGCGGACAGAACGAGCAGATCACGAAGTTCGGGCCCTCGAAGGTCTGGTGCACCGGCGGCGGCTGGTGCACCCGGCCGGTGATCGGCTCGAAGTCACGGATGTTGAACGCCCACGGGTACAGGCAGCCGTCCCAGCCGACCACGTCGAAGGGGTGGTTGGCGTAGGTGTAGCGGGTCAGCCCGGACCGGTGCGAGATCAGCACCTCCACGTCGGTGCCCTCGACGGTCAGCGGCTCGGTCGGGCCGCGCTGGTCGCGCTCGCAGTACGGCGCGTGTTCCAGGAACTGGCCCTTGGCGGCCAGATAGCGCCGGGGCGGCCCGATGTGCCCGTTCGCCTCGATCACGTACAGCCGCAGCGGTTCCCGGCCCTGCGGCACGACCCGGTAGGTGCACGAGGTCGGGATGACCACGTAGTCGCCGTCGCCGACCGACAGCGCCCCGTAGACCGTCTCGACGGTGCCGGCGCCGCCCTGGACGTAGAGCAGTTCGTCGCCGGCCGCGTTGCGGTAGAGGGGGCTGGGCACGTCCGCGACGGCGAAGCAGATCCGGACGTCCGCGTTGCCCAGCAGCAGCCGGCGCCCGGTCACCGCGTTGGTGCCGGCCGAGAACGTCAGGTCCTGGGTACGCAGGTGCCTCGGCTTGAGCGGATGGTTGGGCACGGTGTGCCGCCCGCCGACGGCCGAGGAGTCCACTGCCCGCGCGTCCACGATCGCGGTGGGCAGGTGGCGGTGGTAGAGCAGCGCCGAATCCGCCGAGAAACCCTCCACCCCCATCAACTCCTCGGCGTAGAGGCCACCGTCCGGAGAGCGGAACTGGGTGTGCCTCTTTCGGGGTATTTCGCCAACGCTGCGGTAGTAAGGCATTGCTCCACCCGTGTTCGATAAACGGACGACTTTGTTCGTATGGCTGACACCGTTAGCGTGTCATCCGTGTCAAGCGCAGCCGAGCTCCGCCCGCCAGGTCCGTTTGGTGTTCCGCCCCTGCTGGCGCGGCTAGTGGACGATGCAGCACTGTTTCCGCCCGGCAACGCGAACATGCCGGACGCGGTCGCCGGTCACCTCACCTCACGGGTCGGTGACCGAGCCGGCGTGCTCGGTCTGTTCCTCTGTCAGGCTTCCCGCCTGCCGGAGCTGATCACCGAGCTGATCAAGGTCAAACCGGCCAAACCGATCGCCCTGTCGCTGGTGGTCGACACCGGTCTCGGCGGGGTGCCCAAGGCGGTGTCCATCGTCGAGTCGCGCACCGAGCTGCTGGCCCTGCGCATGGTGGAGATGCCGGCGCCCTCGGACGTGGACGAGGTGTGGCTGGAGCGGGTCGCGGAGTTCGTGCCGGAGGACGCCGTCCGGGTGGTCGAGCCGCGCCGTGGCGGCGCGGAGTGGCTGTCGGGGGTGCGCCGGGTCGCCGAGGCGGGCTACTGGCCCAAACTGCGCTGTGGCGGCCTGTCCCACGAGGCCTTCCCGAGCGTGGACGCGATCGCCGACTTCCTCGCGGTGGTGACCGAGGCCAGCGGCTCGTTCAAGGCAACCGCCGGCCTGCACAACGCGATGCGCCACACCGACCCGGAGACCGGCTTCACCCACCACGGCTTCCTCAACCTGCTGGTGGCCACCGCCCGCTCGCTGCACGGCGGCGACGTCCGCGACGCGCTCAAGAGCGAGGACTCGCAGGCTCTCGCCGCCGAGGCCGCCGCGCTGCCGGACGAGGCCGCGCACGCGGTCCGCGCGGTCTTCGCCTCCTACGGTTCCTGTTCGCTGGCCGAGCCGGTCGCCGACCTGGAAGGGCTGGGTCTGCTGTGACCTGGATCGAGGACCCGGAGTTCACGCCGGAGCAGCCGTTCGGCCCGCAGACACTGCCCTACGGGCTCATCGACGCCGGCGACGGCCCGATGATCGCCGTCCGGGTCGGCGCGCACGCGCTGCCGCTGCGTGGCCTCTCCGCCGTGCTGGGGCCTCGCCTGGCGAGCCTGTCCGCCGCGAC
>CAJCJE010000694.1 GCA_903970565.1 Candidatus Melainabacteria bacterium
TTCGTCTCGGTCGCCAACCGGGACAAGCGGGCAATGGTGTTTCCGATCAAGCGGTTGGCCGATCTCGGTTTCGAGGTGCTGGCGACCGCCGGCACCGCCGAGGTGTTGCGCCGCAACGGCATCCCCTGCGGTGTGGTGCGCAAACACTTCGAGGGCCCGGACAACATCGTCGACATGATCCATGCCGGCGAGGTCGACATCATCATCAACACCCCCTACGGCAACCACGGCCCCCGCATCGACGGCTACGAGATCCGCACCGCCGCCGTGGCCAAGGCGATCCCGTGCATCACCACCATCCAGGGCGCCGCCGCCGCCGTGCACGGCATCGAGGCGCTGATCCTGGACGACGTCGGGGTGCATCCCCTCCAGGAGCTCCAGGCCATCCTTCAGAAGGCCCGCTCGTGAACCGGCCGTTCGGGGCCCGGCTGGCCGAGGCCGTCGCCGCCAGGGGGCCGCTGTGCGCCGGGGTGGACCCGCATCCGGGCCTGCTGACCGCGTGGGGCCTGAGCCTCGACGCGACCGGCCTGGCCCGCTTCGCCGACCTCTGCGTCGAGGCGCTCGCCGAACACGTCGCGGTGCTCAAACCGCAGTCCGCGTTCTTCGAGGCGTACGGCTCGGCCGGCGTGGCCGTCCTGGAGCGGTTGATCGCCGACGCGCGGTCGGCCGGGGCGCTGGTGCTGCTGGACGCCAAGCGCGGTGACATCGGTTCGACCATGGACGCCTACGCCGCCGCGTATCTCGCCGACGGCTCGCCGCTGGCCGCCGACGCGGTCACGCTGTCGCCATTTCTCGGCTTCGAATCGCTCGCTCCGGCCCTTGATCTAGCGGACAAAACGGGCCGAGGCATCTTTGTTCTTGCGCTTACTTCCAACCCCGAGGGGGTCGCCGTGCAGCGCGCCATTGCGCCAAGTGGGGGAAGCGTTGCGCAGTCAATTATCGATTCCGCCGCCGCCAGAAACGCCGATTCGAGCCCGCTGGGCAATATCGGCGTAGTGATTGGCGCCACTGTCGGCCGAACGGAACTCGATCTGACACGCCTCAACGGGCCGATCTTGGCACCCGGATTCGGCCAGCAAGGAGGCACCGTGGCCGACCTCGGCGCCGTTTTCGGCGCCGAATTGCCGAGGGTGCTGCCGGCGTCCTCGCGTGGCATTTTGCGCAACGGGCCCGATAAAACGGCGTTGACCTCGGCCGCACTGCGTGTTCAAGCCGAGCTGATCGAATTCGCCGCAGGGCACTGAACTGCGAGGATACTGCAATTTGCAGCTACTCTCCGTGATATTGGGTAAAAGTGATATTTTCTAATATCACAGAGGGCCTCGCCAAGACACACGGGTGGTGGTAATCAAGCCGGGGGAAGTCCTTGGTAGGACTTTCTCTCGCTGCGACCAATGGCGTGGTCTGGCCACCCGACCGGGTGGTTCGGCCGGATCGAAACAACCACGTTGGAATCCCGACCCACGTTGTCTTCGCTCACTCACTGTCGGTACGGTCGCGGCACCGATCCAGAGGAAACACCCACACCACGGAGGAGATCGTGGCCCTTCCGCAGCTGACCGAGGAGCAGCGGGCCGCAGCGCTTGAGAAGGCTGCTGCCGCTCGTCGCACCCGGGCTGAGCTCAAGGAGCGCCTCAAGCGCGGCGGCACTACTTTGAAGGACGTTCTCGCTGCCGCTCAGAACGATGAGGTCCTTGGCAAGATGAAGGTGTCCGCGTTGCTCGAGTCCCTGCCGGGCGTCGGCAAGGTACGCGCGGCGCAGATCATGGAGCGTCTTGAGATTGCTCCGAGCCGCCGTCTGCGTGGCCTAGGCGAGCGGCAGCGCAAGGCGCTGCTCGCCGAGTTCAGCGGCGAGTGACAGGCACCGGGTCGGGGGTGGGCGACGGCAACTTTGTCGTCCGCCCCCGACTCATCGTCGTTGCCGGGCCCTCCGGGGTCGGCAAGACCAGTGTGCTCGGCGAACTCCGGCGCCGATATCCGGACATCTACTTCAGTATTTCCGTCACCACCCGACCGCCCCGCCCCGGCGAGGTGGACGGAGCGCACTACCACTTCGTCGACGATCAGACCTTCGACGCGATGATCCTCGACAACGAACTGCTGGAACACGCCGACTACGCGGGCAACCGCTACGGCACCCCGCGCACCCCCGTCGAGAGGGCGCTGGCAGCGGGCCGGCCGGCCATCCTGGAGATCGAGGTACAGGGCGCCCGGCAGGTCAGGGCCGCCATGCCCAGCGCGTTCATGGTGATGATCCAGCCGCCCTCCTGGGAGGTGCTGGTGGCGCGGCTGACCGCGCGCGGCACCGAGAATCCGGACGTGGTGGCCCGGCGACTGGCCGTTGCCAAGGACGAACTGGCCGCCTCCGAGGAGTTCGACGCGGTCGTTGTCAATGCCGAGGTGCACCATGCCGCCGAGCAGTTGCTAACCTTGATAGCGAAGTCCCGGTCCGGACATCCCGCCTGAGCGGCGCGGATCTCGATTCGGGGCGACCGGAAATTCTTTGGCTTTCGACCCGCAGGAGAGTTGCGCGTGACCAACCCCATCCAGCTGGGCGCCCACATGGACACCCCAGAGGGCATCACCAACCCGCCGATCGACGACCTGCTCGAGCAGGTCAGCTCCAAGTACGCGCTGGTGATCTACGCAGCCAAGCGGGCCCGTCAGATCAACGACTACTACGCCCAGCTGGGCGAGGGTCTGCTGGAGTACGTCGGCCCGCTGGTCGAGCCCGGCCCGCGCGAGAAGCCGCTGTCCATCGCGATGCGCGAGATCCACGCCGGCCTGCTGGAACACACCGAAGGCGAGTGAGCGACCCGCGCGGGCGACAACAGTCGCCCACCGTGGCATCGTCTTCAGATCGTGACGGCAACATCAGCTGACCCCGACCCCACCAAGCCCTTCGTCGTCCTCGGCGTCGGCGGTGGGGTCGCGGCGTACAAGGCCTGCGAGGTCCTGCGCGGCCTGACCGAATCCGGTCACGAGGTCCGGGTGGTGCCGACCGAGGCGGCGCTGAACTTCGTCGGCGCGGCCACCTTCGAGGCCCTGTCCGGCCACCCGGTCCACGCCGGTGTCTTCGCCGACGTCCCCGAGGTACCGCACGTGCGGCTGGGCCGCCGGGCCGACCTGGTGCTCGTCGTGCCGGCCACCGCCGACCTGCTGGCCAAGGCCGCGCACGGCCAGGCCGACGACCTGCTCACCGCGACCCTGCTCACCACCAGGGCGCCGGTGGCCCTGTTCCCGGCCATGCACACCGAGATGTGGGAGCACCCGGCCACCCAGGCCAACGTCGAGCTGCTGCGCTCCCGTGGCTGTGTGGTCCCCGATCCGGCCAGTGGCCGGCTCACCGGCCCGGACACCGGCAAGGGCCGGCTGGCCGATCCCGCCGAGATCGTCGACCTGGCCCGGCTGCTGCTGGCCGTACCGGACGCGCTGCGTCCGGACCTGACCGGCTTGAAGATCGTCATCTCCGCCGGGGGCACCCGCGAAGCCCTCGACCCGGTCCGCTACCTCGGCAACCGCTCCTCCGGCAAGCAGGGCTACGCCCTGGCCAGGGTCGCCGCCGCGCGCGGTGCCCAGGTCACCCTCGTCGCCGCGCACACCCAGAGCCTGCCCGACCCGGCCGGCGTCCAGCTGCGGCACGCCGGCAGCGCGGCGGAACTTCGCGCCGTCATGCACGAGGTGTCCGGCGAGGCCGACATCGTCGTGATGGCCGCCGCCGTCGCCGACTTCCGGCCGACGAACCGGGCCGACTACAAGATCAAGAAAACCGATCACGACCCGGCTCCGGTCGAACTCACCCGGAACCCGGACATTCTCACCGAACTGGTCGCCGCCAGGAAGCCCGGCCAGTTCATCGTCGGCTTCGCCGCCGAGACCGGGGACAGTCGCGCGGACGTCCTCGGCCATGCCAGGGCGAAACTGCGTCGCAAGGGTGTCGATCTGCTCGTGGTGAATGCCGTCGGCGACGGAATAGCATTCGAGGTGGAGAACAACTCGGGCTGGCTGCTGCGCGCGGATGGGACGGAGATCACGATCCCACTGGGCGCCAAGTCGGCCCTGGCCGCCACCCTGTGGGACACTGTGTTGCTGGCCCGACAGTCATGAACTCAAGGTCAGGCCGCCGGAGGGACTGGTTTGAGCGCAGGGTGACCACATACTGGGACTACCCCTGCCCTCCTCTCGACTTTGACCGGTCCTCCACTCCGGCCCGATAGTCTGGTGGCGTTGTGAGTCGGACTGGTGGTGTCATTGGTCAGAACGTCCAATCGATATTGGGGAGTGCAGTGAGCGAGTCCAGCCGCAGGCTTTTCACCAGTGAGTCGGTGACCGAAGGCCATCCCGACAAGATCTGCGACGCGATCAGCGATTCCGTGCTGGACGCGCTGCTCGGCAAGGACCCGCGCAGCCGGGTCGCGGTGGAGACGCTGATCACCACCGGTCAGGTGCATGTGGCCGGTGAGGTCACCACCGAGGCGTACGCCGATATTCCCACGATCGTCCGGGAGAAGATCCTGGACATCGGCTACGACTCCTCCGCGAAGGGCTTCGACGGCCATTCCTGCGGGGTGAACGTGGCGCTGGGTTCGCAGTCCGCCGACATCGCCCAGGGCGTGGACACCGCCTACGAGTCGCGGGTCGAGTCCACCCAGGACGACATCGACCGCCAGGGTGCTGGTGACCAGGGCCTGATGTTCGGCTACGCCTGCTCGGACACCCCCGAACTGATGCCGCTGCCGATCGCGCTCGCGCACCGGCTGTCCCGCCGGCTGACCGAGGTCCGCAAGTCGGGCTTGCTGCCCTACCTGCGCCCGGACGGCAAGACCCAGGTCACCATCGAGTACGCCGGCGACCAGCCCGTTCGCCTGGACACCGTCGTCGTGTCCACCCAGCACGCCGACGGCATCGACCTCGACCGGATGCTCGGTGTCGACGTCCGCGAGCACGTGGTCACCCCGGAGATCGCCGAACTCGCGCTGGACACCAGCGGCGTCAAGCTGCTGGTCAACCCGACCGGACGGTTCGTCATCGGTGGCCCGATGGGCGATGCCGGCCTGACCGGTCGCAAGATCATCGTCGACACCTACGGCGGCATGGCCCGGCACGGTGGCGGCGCCTTCTCCGGCAAGGACCCGTCGAAGGTGGACCGCTCGGCCGCCTACGCGATGCGGTGGGTCGCCAAGAACGCCGTCGCGGCCGGTCTGGCCTCCCGTATCGAGGTCCAGGTCGCCTACGCGATCGGCAAGGCCGCCCCGGTCGGCCTGTTCGTGGAGACCTTCGGCACCGAGACCGTGGACCCGAGCAAGATCCAGGCCGCCATCATCGAGGTGTTCGACCTGCGGCCGGCCGCGATCATCCGCGACCTCGACCTGCTCCGGCCGATCTATGCGGCCACCGCCGCCTACGGCCACTTCGGTCGCACCGACATCGACCTGCCCTGGGAGCACACCGACCGCGTCGAGGCACTCAAGGCTGCCGTCTGAGTTCTCGTCGCCTCTCCTACGCGGGCCCTGGCACACTCGATCCATGAGTGAGCCAGGGCCCGTCCCGTCCGCGATGACCATCGACGATCCGAGCTGCGCGGTCGCGCACGGCGCCGCTCCGGCTCCCACCGCGACCCGCACCCTGGTCGCCGTCTTCGCCTCCCCGGTCGCCCGCTACCTGCTCCGCTACGGCCAGGACCTCGGCTTCCGGCCGATCCTCGTCGAACCGCAGCCGGCTCGCCTGGCCGACTTCCCGGTCGAGGGCGTCGAACGCCTTGATGCCGTCCCGGCCCTGTCCGACTCCGCCGACCTGGTGGTCACCGACCACCACCGGCCCGAACTCGGCCACCTGCTCCGCGACGCCCTGCGCACCCCGGCCCGCTGGATCGGTCTGCTCGGCAATCCCCGTCACCCCGGCCCGCACCTGGCCGTACTGCGCGCACTCGACGTGTCCGAACCCGAGATCGCCCGCGTGCACCGCCCGGTCGGCCTGAACATCGGCTCCAGGACCCCCGCGGAAATCGCCATCGCCACCCTGGCCGGCCTCCTCGCCGACCGCAACGGCCGCCCCGGCGGCTTCGACTTCTGACCCAGCTCGTGCCGTGCTGGGTCAACCCGTCGCCAGGTGTTCGGCCAGTTCGGTCGGTTCCGGAAGACGCATGATCCGATCGGTACCGGGCAACGGCACATGCACGCGATCGGTCCACCGGCGCGGAATCCGGTCAATGCCGTGAGCGGTGGCCTTCAAACCCAGTATCGACGGACGGCACTCACCTGACCACGGAGCAGCGGAGGCGCTTGGGTTATCTCCTCGATCTGACCGGAAACTTCTGGCGGATCGTGGTCGAGAAGGACGACTTTCCGGACTGGGGCGGCGAAGCACCGTCGGTGTGGCTTAATGCCGGGACGGCCGGTTCGAATGGCGCGCTAAAGTGGGTTGACCGGGACGAGGTGTACATCCCCGCAAGTGGGGAGCGGTATGTGCACGAGCCGGCCCATTTTCTGCCGTATTTCGATTGGTCCGGGACGCAGAGCGGCGTTCACGTGGCTTTGCGGGTGCCGATGGATCAGGTCTCCGCAGCTGCCTCGGAGGTTATTGCGACACGATGGCGGCCTACCTGCGTCGAGTGGATCGCGGTCGATCGTAGGCTCAATCTCGTTGGCGGCATGACTGGTACCACTTGGCGTCGGCGCTGATTGCCCGGTTCGTGATCTTGGCACGAATCACCAGCGAAGCGCGCCGCAGCCGGAGCCGGCCCACGGGGTTAGTCATCGGAAGGCGGTCGCCGCATGATCGTCGGCGGGTTCTGGTAAACCATCGCACATGACCAGCAGGAACGCGCCACGTCGGGGAGAGCGGCTGCCGGCTGCCCACCTTTCGGTGGCGCGGATCTGTGTCGACGTGCCGCTCGCGCATCTTGATCGGCCCTTCGACTACCGGGTTCCGACTGATCTGGACGCGGACGCGGTGCCTGGTTGCCGGGTGCGGGTCCGGTTCGCCGGGCAGCTGGTCGACGGGTTCATCCTGGCGCGGGTCGAGGAGTCCGAGCATCAGGGCACGCTGGCGTTCCTCGAACGGGTGGTGTCACCGGAACCGGTGCTCTCGCCGCAGTTGGCCGAGTTGGCCCGGGTGGTCGCCGACCGTTATGCGGGAATGCTGATCGACGTGCTGCGGTTGGCGATTCCGCCCCGCCATGCCAGGACCGAACGGGAACCTGCCGTCGAACCGGTCGCGCCGCCCCCGGCACCGGACATCACCGGCTGGCAGCGGTATCCGCGCGGTGCGGGTTTTCTCGACGCGGTACGGGATGCGAAGCCGAGGGCGCGGGCGGTCTGGCAGGCGCTGCCGATGGAGGACTGGCCGGCCCGGTTGGCCGAGGCGGCCGCGGTCGTCGCGGCGACGGGCCGGGGCGCGGTGCTGGTCGTGCCGGACTATCGCGACGTGGCGCGGCTGCAG
>CAJCJE010000695.1 GCA_903970565.1 Candidatus Melainabacteria bacterium
GGCGTGCGCGCGCTGAGCCGGGTGCTGGCCCGCCGCTACGACGGCACGGACTGGCCCGCCCGGAAGCTGCCGGTCGAGCCGGGCGCGATCGCCGATGCCCTGCTGGACCGGATCAACCACACTTCCGCGCTGTGGCAGCAGTTCGGCTTCCTGTGCGACGTCGTCTCGGTGCCGTTCGGGGAGGACATCGCGCTGTACCGCGAGGAGTTGCCGTTCGACCTGTTGCACGAGCCGGACTACGGCGCGGTGGGCGACGTGATCACCGTGTCACTGGAGTACGGCGCCGGGCATGACGCGATCGACCCGTTCGACGTCGAGGCCGGCCGCGAATGGGAGGCCGACCCGGACCACGAGGACCGCTACCTGCACCCGGTGCTGCGGCACTTCCGCGACGGCGAACTGGTCGCAGCCGAGCACCTGCCCGAACAGATCTACAACGAATGGACCGACGAGGACGAGTACCGGCTGCCGCTGCGCGAGTTCATCGCCCACGCGGTCGGCGGCGTACCGGTCATCGCCTGATCGCGCGAATCGGAGCACCCCACGCCATGACCCTGGATCTGCCGTTGTTCAACCTCCGCGAGTTCGAGCAGGCGGCTCGCGACCGCCTCGATCCCGTCCACCACGACTACTTCGCCGGTGGCGCGCAGGACGAGCACACGGTTCGGGCCAACGAGTCGGCCTTCGCCGCGATCAACCTGGTACCGCGAATCCTGCGCGGCGCGCAACCGCCCGCGCTGGAGGTCGGCCTGCTGGGCTGCCAGTCCGCGATGCCGGTGCTGATGGCGCCGACCGCCTTCCACCGGCTCGCCCATCCGGAGGCCGAACTGGCCACCGTGCGGGCGGCGGCCAGGGCGGAGGTGATCATGACCGTCGCCATGCTCTCCACGGTGGCGGTGGAGCGGATCGCCGAGGAGGCCCGCGGCGTGCTCGGCGACGCCGATCCGAAGCTGTGGTTCCAGCTCTACCCTCAGCCGGACCAGGAGTTCACCCGCGCCCTGGTGCAGCGGGCGGAGTCGGCGGGCTGCCGCGCGCTGGTGGTCACCGTGGACTCGGCGGCGCTGGGCCGGCACGAACGCAACGACCGCAACGACTTCCACCAGCTGCCCGAGGACATCCAGTGCGAGAACCTGCGCGGGCTGGGCGGCAGCGACTCGGGCAACGTGCGGCGGGTGACGCTGTCGCCGGAGGTCTCCTGGCGGCACATTGAGCTGCTGCGCGAGATGACCCGGCTGCCGATCGTGCTCAAGGGCGTGCTGCACCCGGCCGACGCCCGGCTGGCCGTGGACAACGGGGCGGACGCGATCCTGGTGTCCAACCACGGCGGCCGGCAGCTGGACACCACCCCGGCCACCATCGCGCAGCTGCCGGTACTGGCCGACGCGGTGGGCGGGCGCATCCCGATCCTGCTGGACGGCGGCGTGCGCCGGGGCACCGACGTGGTGAAGGCGCTGGCGCTGGGAGCCGACGCGGTCGCGCTGGGCCGGCCGATCGTCTGGGGCTTGGCCGCCGGTGGCGAGGACGGCGTGGCCAAGGTGCTCGACCTGATGCGCTTCGAACTGGACAACGCGCTGACCCTGTGCGGAGTGTCCACGCCGAAGGAGATCACCCGAGACCTGGTGTTGCTGCCGGGCCAGGCGTCGTGCTGATCACCGCGGCCACCGACAACCGCGAGCGCCTGCGTCGGGGCGTGTTCTGGCTGGCCGCGCTGCTGGTGCTGGCCGGTGTCGCGCTGCACTTCCCGGACTACCTGATGGCCGCCCCGGACCACTACATGATGGCCGGGATGCCGATGGGCGCCGCGATGAACATCGGCATGGCGCTCATCGTGGTGGGACTGGTGGCCGGGGTGTGGGCGCTGTTCCCGGCCCGGCGCGTCCGCACGCGGGCGAGCCGGTCGGTGCCCACCGGTCGGTTCGCCGCGCTGGAGTCCACCAAGCTCAGCAAGGCGCACTGGGCACTGATCGTGGTGCTGACCGTGGGCATGGTGGTGGACACCATGAAACCGGCCAGCCTCGGCTTCGTGGTGCCGGGCATGAAGATCGAGTACGGGCTGTCCAAAACCACCGTGGCGCTGCTGCCCTTCGTGGCCATCAGCGGGACCGTGATCGGCTCGCTGGCGTGGGGGTACCTGGCCGACATCTTCGGCCGCCGGGCCACCATCCTGCTGTCCACTTTGATCTACGTGGCCAGCTCGATCTGCGGGTTCATGCCGAGTTTCGGCTGGAACCTGGTGATGTGCCTGGTGATGGGCATGTCCGCGGGCGGGATGCTGCCCACGATCTACTCGCTGATGTCCGAGTCGATGCCGGCGAACAAACGCGGCTGGCTGCTGGTGGCGCAGAGCGGGCTGGGCACTGCGTTGGGCTACCTGGCCGCCAGCGGCGCGGCCACCCTGCTGGTACCGCACTACAGCTGGCGAATCCTGTGGTTGATCGGCGCGCCCACCGGACTGGTGCTGTTGTTGCTCAGCCGGTGGATTCCGGAGTCACCGCGCTTCCTGCTGGCCACCGGGCGTGATGCGGAGGCCGCAGCGGTGATGGCCCGGTACGGCATCACCGAGACCGACCTGCCCTCGCCGGCCGAATCGGCGGTCCCGGTCCCGGTCCCGGTCGCGGCGTTCGGTGGGCCGG
>CAJCJE010000696.1 GCA_903970565.1 Candidatus Melainabacteria bacterium
ATCGTCTCGGCGATCTCCTCCGCCCGCCGGCCGATCTCCTCCGCGATCCGCGTGAGCGCCCCGGCCCGCCGGCAGGTCGCGACACTGCCGCCCGGCCGAGGCCGCGCCGGCGACCGCCCGCTCGACCTGGTCCGGGTCGGGCACCGTGACGTCGGCGACATCGGTGCCGTCAAAGGGATGGCGGACGGTCAGGGTGCGCTTGCCGGCCTCGGGGCAACCGGCGATCCAGGACTGCCGTGGCTCGGCTTCGATGGTGGGCTCACTCACCCGCTCACCGTAGGCCCTTCCTCCCGCCGCGCCGAGACTCGCCATCCCTCCGCGACGGCGGCCCGGCTCACCGGCGCGGCGGCGACCGGCGGCGACCGGAGGTGGTCGGAGGTGGTCGGAGGTGGTCGGAGGTGGTCGGCCGGAGTGTTGCCGGGGCCACATCTGCCAGGTCGGGTCGGTCGGCGCGGGGCCGACCTGGGACGATGGAGAGGTACCCGGCCTCGTCGGGCATCCGACCGACGAGCCAGGGGCAGAAGCCAGGGGAGGTCCCACCCGTCATGCCGGCCAACAGCGTGCAGCACCCGGTGCTCGTCGTCGATTTCGGTGCGCAGTACGCCCAACTGATCGCCCGGCGGGTTCGTGAGGCGCAGGTGTACTCCGAGGTCGTGCCGCACACCAGCACCGCCGCCGAACTCGCCGCCCGTGAGCCGTCCGCGATCGTGCTCTCCGGCGGACCCTCCAGCGTCTACCAGCCCGGCGCGCCCGAGATCGACCCCAAGATCTTCGAGCTGGGCGTGCCGGTGTTCGGGATCTGCTACGGCTTCCAGGCGATGGCGCAGGCCCTCGGCGGCACCGTCGCGCACACCGGTGCCCGCGAGTACGGCCGTACCGAGGTCGGGATCACCGGGGACGCGGGCGTGCTGCACGCCGACCTGCCCGGCCGGCATCCGGTCTGGATGAGCCACGGTGACAGCGTCACCGAGGCCCCGGCCGGGTTCACCGTCACCGCGAGCAGTTCCGGCGCGCCGGTCGCCGCGTTCGAGGACACGCGGCGACGCTTCGCCGGCGTGCAGTACCACCCCGAAGTCGCGCACTCCCCGCACGGCCAGGAGATCCTCCGCCGGTTCCTGCGCGACATCGCCGGAATTCCTCCACAGTGGACGGTATCCTCCATTGTGGAGGATCAGATCGCCGCCATCCGGGCGCGGGTCGGCACCGGGCGAGCCGTCTGCGGCCTGTCCGGCGGGGTCGACTCCGCGGTGGCCGCGGCCTTGGTGCAGCGGGCCATCGGTGACCGGCTGACCTGCGTTTTCGTCGACCACGGCCTGTTGCGGGCCGGTGAGCGCACCCAGGTCGAGCAGGACTTCGTCGCCGCCACCGGGGTCACGCTGGTCACCGTGGACGCGCAGGCCCGCTTCCTGGACGCGCTGGCCGGAGTCACCGATCCGGAGACCAAGCGCAAGATCATCGGCCGGGAGTTCATCCGGGCCTTCGAGCAGGCCGCGCGTGATCTTCAGACGGACGCCGGTGAACACGGCGAGCACTACGACTTCCTCGTACAGGGCACCCTGTACCCGGACGTGGTGGAGTCCGGCGGCGGCGCGGGCGCGGCGAACATCAAGAGCCACCACAACGTCGGCGGCCTGCCGGAGGACCTGGCCTTCTCCCTGGTCGAGCCGTTGCGCACGCTGTTCAAGGACGAGGTGCGCCGGGTCGGGCTCGAACTGGGACTGCCCGAGACGATCGTGCACCGCCAGCCCTTCCCCGGCCCCGGCCTCGGGATTCGGATCATCGGCGAGGTCACCGCCGCCCGGTTGGAGTTGTTGCGCTCCGCCGACGCGATCGCTCGGGAGGAGCTGACCGCGGCCGGTCTCGACCGGGACATCTGGCAGTGCCCGGTGGTGTTGCTCGCCGACGTGCGCAGCGTCGGTGTCCAGGGCGATGGCCGCACCTACGGTCATCCGGTGGTTCTGCGACCGGTGTCCAGCGAGGACGCGATGACCGCGGACTGGAGCCGGCTGCCCTACGACGTGCTGGAACGCATCTCCACCCGGATCACCAACGAGGTCCCCGACGTCAACCGGGTCGTGCTGGACGTGACCAGCAAGCCGCCGGGCACCATCGAATGGGAATGACCGGCGCGATCCGGCCCGCCGGTCACGGCGCCTCGGTCGCCTGATTCCCTTACCTGTCAACGAGAACCGCCCCGGCTGCCAGTGAATGGCAACCGGGGCGGTGGTGTCCTCCCCGTGTCCTCCCCGTGGCCGTGGCCGTGGCCGGGGTTGGGGTTGGGGTCGGGTCAGCGGTTCCGGTGCCGACCGGGTCGCAGTGACGCGGTCAGCATCAGCAGGCCGACCAGCAGGCCGCCCCCGGCCAGCACCCAGCGGGTGTCCAGAGGCGGAAGCTGGACGTAGTGGTAGCTGAGGATGTAACCGGCCACGGCGAGGGTGGCCAGGCCGGCGACCAACAGCATCGGATCGAAGCGGCGCCGCTGCACCTGGCGGTCGTCGAACTCCGCTCGCCCGTTCATCCGTTCACCTCCACGTCTCCGATGGATGTCGAGACATTCAGGACGATCTTCAGGTCACTGCCCTCGGCCCCGGCCCCGTTGTTGGCGGTGGCGTGGACGGTGTTGTTGTCGGGACCGGAGGAGTGCTGGCCGAGGCAGTCCACCGAGCCGATGCCGGAATGGCAGGTCACCACGACATCGGCGTTGGCCGGGACCAGCACGTTCGCGTCGCCCGTGGCGTCGGTGACGCTGGTGTTCACCACGCCGGAGTTCGGCAACCCGGTCAGGTCGAGGGTGATGTCACCCATACCCTCCTGATAGGACGGCTGCACCTGGCTGATCGTGGTCGGTGCATAGGTCGAGTCGCCGGCCACGGTGCGCACGTTGCTGACGTGAGCGACCGTCAGCAGGAGCCCGGCGCAACCCAGCAGCGCCGCCAGCGGGATCAGACCGCGACCGCCGTCGAGGAAGGAACCGGCGACCATTCCGAGGCCGACCACCCCGACCAGCACGCCGAGAATGATCGGTGGGCTGACCGACCCGCTGGCGAACAGGACGGCTCCGGCCGCGACGGCGATACCGAAGGTGGCAAGGCCGATCCTGGACCTGCGCCGGGGCAGGGGAGCCGGTTCCGGTTCCGGCCGAGGGGCCTGCGGCTCGGGCAGGTCCCAGGCGAACGGGGCGGCTCCGAGCGGGTCCCAGGCCGGTGGCGTCGCCGGCTCGGTGATCGGTTCCCGGCCCAGCCACTGGGTGTCGTTACTCATCGGGTCTCCCTTGAGATCCGGACTGGCGGATGCGGCGGTCATCGGCTGACCGGGCATTCCGGCACCGTTCGGCATCGGCATCGGCATCGGCATCGGCATCGGC
>CAJCJE010000697.1 GCA_903970565.1 Candidatus Melainabacteria bacterium
GTCCGAGGGGCTGGTTCGTCCTGGCCGGACGCCTTCGGGCTATCGGCAGTTCGTACCGGCCGACGTGGACCGGCTGAGGTTCGTGCTGGCCGCGCAGCGTGACCGCTACCTGCCGCTCAAGGTGATCAAGGAGCAGCTGGACGCGGCCGACCACGACCGGTGGCCCGGTGCGCCTCGGCCGGCCAAGAACCTGGTCGCGGCCAAGGATCTTCTCGATCTGCCCGGCGTCGTGGTCTCGGTCGCCGGCGGGCCGGGTGGGCCGACGCTGCCGTCCCCGGCGGACTTCGCGGTCGGCGCCGAGATCCGGCTGACCAAGGAGGAGTTCCTGGCCGAGGTCGGGATCGACTCGGCGACCCTGGCCGAACTGGAACAGTACGGGTTGGTGCGGCCCGGCGCGGCCGGTTTCTACAACCCGGACGCGGTGGTGGTCGCCAGGACGGTCCGAACAATGACCGAATTCGGCATCGAACCCCGGCATCTGCGGGCTTTTCGGGCCTCCGCGGACCGGGAGGTCGGTCTGCTGGAGCAGATCGTCACCCCGTTGCACCGGCAGCGCGACCCGGACGCGCGGGCCAGGGCCGAGGAGGTCGTCCGCGAACTCGCCGCCCTCTCGGTCACCCTGCACACCCTGTTGGTGAAGGCCGGTCTGCGCGCGGTCGCCGGGAGCTGATCCCGGTGTCGGGTCGACCGGGAATTCCGATGGTTGGGCCAGATGGGCGCCTCGGGTGCCGGTTTCGTCGGCAAAATGTCATATCGTAACGGCCAACCTCCATGTGGAGGCGAGCATTGCCGACGCCTGACGGGTAGCGTCAGTGGGGGATGCGAAACTCCGCAGTGATGTGTGCGGTTGGTTGTTGGTAGCTAGAGGAGGCGATTCCCATGAGCGTGTGCGAGCGAAGCGAGGGAACGCCCCGCCAAGCACAGCGCGTACGTGCCTCATTGGTGCCCGGACCGAAGGGAGGACACCAATGAGTGAGATGCGAGTCGTCGGTGTCCGAGTCGAGTTGCCCCAGAACCAGCCGATCCTGCTGCTGCGAGAGGCATCCGGTGAGCGCTACCTGCCGATCTGGATCGGCTCGGTGGAAGCCACCGCGATCGCCCTGGAACAGCAGGGCGTCAAGCCACCCCGGCCGTTGACCCACGACCTGCTCAAGGAGATCATCTCCGCGCTCGGCCGCGAGCTGGAGCAGGTGCGGATCACCGGGTTGCAGGAGGGCACCTTCTACGCCGAACTCGTCTTCGACGGCGACGTCCGGGTCTCCGCCCGGCCCAGCGACTCGGTCGCGCTGGCGCTGCGCGTCGGGGTGCCGATCCACGCCGAGGAATCGGTGCTCGCCGAGGCCGGCCTGATCATTCCGGACGAGCAGGAGGACGAGGTGGAGAAGTTCCGCGAATTCCTCGACTCGATCTCCCCGGAGGACTTCCGCGGCGCCGACACATAGGCCCCACCCCGACGCATCGCGTGTCGGCACGTGGTCGACCTGGTCTGGCTGACGGCCGACCCGACCGTGTGGCCTCGGGTCGGTCGAATTTCTTTCGAGTCCGGTCGATCCCTGATGCGCTCGGCCGTTCACCACGTGGGGATCTCTGCCGGTCTGCCAGAAATCGCCGGGGCCAGATCCCGGATAAACCTCGACCTCAGGTTTATGGTTGAGTTGCTCCCGCGCGTCGCGTTGACCGGGTTGGCTGCCGGTCCTACCGTCGAGAGGAGTGAATCGCGGCGGTGTGATTCGTAGAGCTGTCGACACCGCCGCATGAGCGTGACCGGCGAACTCCATCCGGGGGATCGCGTCCACGCTCGCCGGCTCGATCCGAGCCGGACGAGGGGAGGCAGGCGTGGTGCAGGAAATACCCGACCAGGCCGACAATGGCGATCCTGGTGAGCAGGCCGCGCTGTTCCCGGATGCTTCGTTGCCTGACGAACTCGTCGGTTATCGAGGCGCGGCGGCATGTCAGATCGCGGGCATCACCTACCGTCAGTTGGACTACTGGGCCCGGACCTCGCTGGTGGCGCCGACCATCCGCACCGCGCACGGTTCCGGCTCGGCCCGGCTGTACTCGTTCAAGGACATCCTGGTGCTGAAGGTGGTCAAGCGCCTGTTGGACACCGGTGTTTCTCTACAGAACATCAGGGTCGCCGTCGAGCACCTGCGTCGGCGTGGGGTCGCCGACCTGGCCAGGATCACCCTGTTCAGTGATGGCACCACGGTCTACGAGTGCACCTCGCCGGAGGAGGTCGTCGATCTGCTCCAGGGCGGCCAGGGCGTGTTCGGCATCGCGGTGAGCGGTGCGCTGCGCGAGATCAGCGGCACCATCCACGAGTTCCCGGCCGAACGGGCCGATGGTGGCGAGATCGAACTGGTCACCGAGGACGAACTGGCCCGGCATCGCAGGGAGCGCCGCACCGGCTGAACCGGTGTGTGCACGCTGCGGTGTGTGGTCGGACGCGGAGGGTGTCCGCGTGTCGCGTACGCCACTCACCGGCGTGAGGCGATCTCCAGGTACCCTGCACGAGTAGTCGCAGTAACCCGTGCGGGAGAGTTCGGACAATCTTTCCGTCAGGTCGTTCGGCGCCGAAGGAGCAACTCCTCCCCGGAACCTCTCAGGCGGCAGGGACCGTGCGGGTGAGACGCCTCTGGAAAGCGGGTCTCGCCTGAGGAATCGGGCAGCCTGAGAAATTGGGCAGGCGGACCCCGCCGACGGTGCAAGGCCGAGCTGATCGGCTGAAGCTCTCAGGCATCCGCGTTCGCGGATACGGACAGAGGGGGAGGGCAACAGTTCTGTTGGTGCGCGCGCCAGTAGGACGCCGATGCCCGTCCCCGAAGCCGGAGGCAGCACTGATGAGCACCGATCGCATCTCCTTGGCGGCGTTGGAACACGGCACGCCGTTCGTCGACCGTCATATCGGCCCCCGTCCCGTCGAACTCGACGCGATCCTGGCGACCATCGGCGTCTCCTCCCTGGACGAACTCGCCGAGCGCGCCGTTCCGGCCTCCATCCGCGACACCGATCTCGCCCTCGCCGACCTCGGCCTGCCCGAGCCGGCGACCGAGACCGAGGCCCTGGCCGAACTGCGCGCGCTGGCCGCGACCAACCGGCCGATGGTGCAGATGATCGGCCTGGGCTACCACGGCACGGTCACCCCGCCGGTCATCCGGCGCAACGTGCTGGAGAGCCCGGCCTGGTACACCGCGTACACGCCCTACCAGCCGGAGATCTCCCAGGGCCGGCTCGAAGCGCTGCTGAACTTCCAGACGATGGTCGGCGACCTGGCCGGCCTGCCGGTGGCCAACGCCTCCATGCTGGACGAGGCGACCGCCGCCGCCGAGGCGATGACCCTGCTGCGCCGGGCCGGAAAGACGACGTCCGACCGGTTCCTGGTGGACGCCGACACGCTGCCGCAGACCATCGCGGTCATCCGGACCAGGGCCGAGCCGCTCGGTATCGAGATCACCGTCGCTGATCTGACCGACGGCCTGCCCGACGGCGAGTTCTTCGGCGTGCTGCTGTCCTACCCCGGCACCTCCGGCGCGGTGCGCGACCACGAGGCACTGATCACCGCGACGCACGAGGCGGGCGCGATGGCCGTGGTCGCGGCCGACCCGCTGGCCCTGACCCTGCTGCGCGCGCCCGGCGAGATCGGCGCGGACGCGGTCGTCGGCTCGACCCAGCGCTTCGGCGTGCCGATGGGTTTCGGCGGTCCGCACGCCGGCTATCTCGCGGTGCGCGCCGGTCTCGAACGCCACCTGCCCGGCCGGCTGGTCGGCGTGAGCATCGACGCCGACGGCGCGCTGGCCTACCGGCTGGCGTTGCAGACCCGTGAGCAGCACATCCGTCGGGAGAAGGCGACCAGCAACATCTGCACCGCGCAGGTCCTGCTCGCGGTGATCGCCTCCATGTACGCGGTCTACCACGGGCCGGAGGGCCTGCGGGCCATCGCGACCAGGGTGAACCGGATGGCCGGCGCCCTCGCGCAGGGCCTGCGCGGCATTCCGGGCGTTCGGGTCGAGCACGAGGCGTTCTTCGACACCGTGCTGGCCACCGTGCCCGGCCGCGCCGATGAGGTTTTCGCGCAGGCTCGGGAGCGCGGGGTGAACCTGCGCCGGGTCGACGCCGACCAGGTCGCCGTCTCCTGCGACGAGACCACCACCAGGGCGCACCTGCGGTCGGTGCTGGCCGCGTTCGGCGGCGCGGACCCCGACATCGACATCGACGCGCTCGACGTGGCCGCCCCCGATCCGCTCGCCGCGACCGGTCTCGGCCGCACCAGCGAGTACCTGACCCACCCGGTGTTCCACGCGCACCGTTCGGAAACCGCGCTGCTGCGCTATCTCCGGGCGCTGTCGGACAAGGACGTCGCGCTGGACCGCAGCATGATCCCGCTCGGCTCCTGCACGATGAAGCTCAACGCGACCGCCGAGATGGAGCCGATCACCTGGCCGGAGTTCGCCGACCTGCACCCGTTCGCGCCGGCCGAGGACGCCGCCGGGCTGCTGCGGATCGTCACCGACCTCCAGGACTGGCTGGCCGGCATCACCGGGTACCACTCGATCAGCCTCCAGCCCAACGCCGGCAGCCAGGGCGAGTTCGCCGGTCTGCTGGCCATTCGCGGCTACCACCACAGTCGCGGCGAGGCCGCCCGCGACATCTGCCTGATCCCCTCCAGCGCGCACGGCACCAACGCGGCCAGCGCGGTGATGGCCGGGATGCGGGTGGTCGTGGTGCGCTGCGACGAGCACGGCAACATCGACCTCGACCACCTGCGCCAGGTCACCGACGCGCACCGGGCCGACCTCGCCGCGATCATGATCACCTACCCGTCCACGCACGGCGTGTACGAGGACACCGTGCGCGAGGTCTGCGAGATCGTGCACGACGCGGGCGGCCAGGTCTACGTCGACGGCGCGAACCTCAACGCGCTGATCGGCCTCGCCCGGTTCGGCAAGTTCGGTTCGGACGTCTCGCACCTGAACCTGCACAAGACCTTCTGCATTCCGCACGGCGGCGGTGGGCCGGGCATCGGGCCGATCGGGGTGCGCGAGCACCTGGCCCCGTTCCTGCCCAACCACCCGCTCCAGCCCGCCGCCGGTCCGGCCACCGGACCCGGTCCGGTCTCGGCGGCCCCGTGGGGCAGCGCGTCCATCCTGCCGATCTCCTGGGCCTACGTGCGGATGATGGGCGCCGAGGGCCTGCGCAAGGCCACGCTGACCGCGGTCGCGTCCGCCAACTACGTGGCGCGGCGGCTGGCCGGGCACTTCGAGGTGCTCTACACCGGTGCCGGCGGCTTCGTCGCGCACGAGTGCATCCTGGACCTGCGGCCGATCACCAAGGCCACCGGCGTCACCGTGGACGACGTGGCCAAGCGGCTGGCCGACTACGGTATGCACGCGCCGACGATGTCCTTCCCGGTGGCCGGCACGCTGATGGTCGAGCCGACCGAGAGCGAGGACCTTGCCGAACTGAACCGCTTCTGCACCGCGATGATCGCCATCCGGCAGGAGATCGACAAGGTGGGCGACGGCCTGTGGCCCGCCGACGACAACCCGCTGCGCAACGCCCCGCACACGGCCACGGAATTGCTGGCGGAGCGGTGGGAACATCCCTATACAAGGTTG
>CAJCJE010000698.1 GCA_903970565.1 Candidatus Melainabacteria bacterium
CCCGCACGCGCGGGGATGATCCGCCGTCGATGTGCTCGTAGCGGGCGGACAGCGCGTGCTCCCCGCACGCGCGGGGATGATCCCCACCTCAGTCAACGGAAACCAGCTCTCAGGCAGTGCTCCCCGCACGCGCGGGGATGATCCGATGAACGCGGTGCCGACACCCTGGGTACGCGGGTGCTCCCCGCACGCGCGGGGATGATCCGGCCCGACTGGACGGTACGAAGTTCGGCCTTGTGTGCTCCCCGCACGCGCGGGGATGATCCGGACGACATCGGTGACGAGATGGCCGAGGCCAGGTGCTCCCCGCACGCGCGGGGATGATCCGTTCGCGATCGAGCGGCTGCTGTTGCTGGCGGAGGTGCTCCCCGCTGGTGCGGGGGTGATCCGGGGGCGCGGAACAGGTGGGCGTCGAGGACGTCGTGCTCCCCGCAGGGCGGGGGCGCGGGAGGGCCCGGTGGCGGAGGGAGGTCCGCCACCGGGCCCTGGGTCTAGCGGGGTTGGTTAGTTGGAGGTGGGCAGGGTCCAGATCTGGGCGTTGGTCGCGTTACAGGTGTAGATCTGCAACTGGGTGCCGTTGGTCGTGCTGCTGTTCGGATCGTCCAGACACTTGCCGGACTCCGGATTCAGCAGTTCGCCGTTGGACTGGACCTGCCACTGTTGCGCACCGGAGTTGTTGCAGTTCCAGTGTTGCACCAGGGTGCCGTTCGCGGTGCCGCTGTCGGACACGTCCAGACAGCCGCCCAATGCCTGGAGCGTGCCGTCGGATACCAGGGCCCACTGCTGCGCCCCGGTCTGGTCGCAACCCCAGACCTGCACCTTGGTGCCGTTGCTGGTGCCGCTGCCGCTGGTGTCGACGCAGAAACCGAGGCCGGTGTTGGTGATCGGCCCGGTCTTGTACGGCTTGCCGCTGCCCGCGTAGGACGGCGGAGCGGCGGAGGACGCGGTGGCCCACGAGGTGTTCGCCGAGGTGCCCTCGGTGACGTTGAGCGTGCCGCCGCTGGTCAGCGCGGCGGTGGGCACGTAGGCGTTGTTCCACGCGCTGCCGTTCCAGGTTTCGCTCTGGACGTACGGCGCGTTGTCCGCGGCCTGCGGCGCGTTGATGGTCAGCGTGTTGCCGCTGGGCAGCGTCACCACTGCCTGGGTGAACATCGGGCTGCCCTGGGCGAGGTCGGCGGTACCCGGCGTCTCCGGGTACATACCCAGTGCCGAGAACACGTACCAGGAACTCATCTCGCCGAGGTCGTCGTTGCCGGCGAGACCACCCGGCGCGTCGGTCCAGATCTGGTCCTGGACCGCGCGGACGATCTTCTGGGTCTGGTACGGCTCACCGACGTAGTCGTATTCCCACGGCAGGTACAGGCTCGGCTCGTTGCCGAGGTCGGCCTGGCTGCCGCCGCTGCCGTGGAAACCGGCCAGCACACTGTTGAGGTAGCTGAGCATCCCCGAGTTGCCGCCCTTGGCAGCGGTCAGGCCGGCGATGTTGAATGGCACCATTCCGGTGTACTGCCAGGAGGTGCCCTCGACGAAGTCGGTCTGACTCGTCGGGTCGAAGCTGCCGGCCCAGGAGCCGTCCGCGTTCTTCGGCTGCATGAATCCGCTGGCGGAGTCGAAGGTGTTCTGCCAGTCCTGCGCGCGGTTGCGGAAGGTGGTCTGGTCGGCGGTGTCGCCGAGCGACCCGGCCAGGGCCGAGATCGCGAAGTCCGCGCTGTCGTATTCCAGCTGGGTGGACACCGGACCGTAGAAGTTGCAGCACTCGTAGGTGCCGTCGGCGGCCAGGTAGCCGGGGCTGTTGAGATAGTTGAGGCCGGGCCGGATGTTCGAGGTGGCGACCGCCTCGTGCACCATGTCGGTCAGGGCCGTCGAAGTAGAGAAGTTCTTCGCGCCGAAGGCGTAGTAGTCGGCGATGATCTCGTCGGAGGGATCACCGACCATCACATATGATTCGCCATTGTTCTGCGCCCATTTCGGCAGCATTCCGCTCTGTGAATAATCGTCAATCATCGACTGGGCGATATCACTCGCCTGAGCCGGTGCGACCAGCGCGGACAATTGTGCCTGACTGCGATAGATGTCCCAGCCGGAGAAATTCGCATATACCGCGGAATGGCCGCTGTCGACCGTGTGCACCTGGTTGTCGAACCCGATGTACTGGCCGTTGGTGTCGGAGAAGACGTTCGGGTGCAGCAGCGAATGGTAGAGCGCGGTGTAGAAGGTCTGCTGCTGGGCGGCGGTGCCCCCGCCGACCTGGATCTTGCCCAGCATCGAGTTCCACGCGCTGTGCGTCGCGGCCTGCGTGGTGCTGAAGTTCCAGTTCGGGTTCTCCGCGGTGCGGTTGGCCGCCGCGTTGGCGGTCGACACGTAGGAGATGCCGACCTTCGCTTGCACCACCGGGTTGCTGGTGGTGTTGAAGGTGACGTATCCGCTGTTGGGACTGGTCGCCGCCGCGTTCGGCTTCGCCGCCGCCGCGTGCGCGACCGTGCCGTGCACGGTGGTCTCGTTGCGCGGCGCGGCCGGCGCCTGCGCGACCGCGGTGCCGTTGGTGGTGAACGGCTGGTCGAAGACGATGTCGAAGTACACGGTGTAGCTGTTGCCGGCGCCGCAGAAGTTACCGGAGGTCACCGAACCGGACACCTCGGTGTTGCTGACCACGTTCCAACTGGTGGCGGAGTCGCCGTTCTGACTGCCGTTCAACTTGAAGATCAGGTTGGCCTGGGTGGTGGACGGGAAGGTGAAGCGCGCCATGCCGGAGCGGGTGGTCGCGGTCAGTTCCGTCTTGACCCCGTTGTTCAGCGACACCGAGTAGTAGCCGGCGTTCGCCGACTCGTTGCTGTGCGAGAAGGCGTCCGTGGCGCTGGTGTTGATGCTGCCCACGGTCGGCAGGATCGGCACGTCGCCGTCGGCCCCGCAACCGGGGCCGGACAGGTGGGTGAGGCTGAAGCCGGTGATCGAGGAGTCGTTGTACTCGTAGCCGCCGCCATCCGGCCGGCTCGGGGTGTCCGGGCTCCACTGCACCATGCCGAACGGTGCGTCCGCGCCGGGGAAGTCGTCCGCGCTGTTGGTGGTGCCGATGAACGGGTTGACGATCGAGGCCGGATCGCTGACCAGCGCTGCGGGCGTCGCCGCGCCGGCGACCGATCCGGTCAGCGGGAGCATCGCGGCGACCACGATGCCGGAGGCCGCGATGATCCGTAACGAGGATCTCAACGGTGATCTCACGAGTGGTTTCGGGGGTTGCGACGGTAAGGCCATCTGTCTTTTCATCCCTCGCGTCTGGTGCCGGGCAGGGTGCGAGAACAGGCGAACGCGGTTGTCGACGACAAGGGACTTGGGCCCCATAGTGACAACGTTGTCACCTGACATGCCTTAGCAGGAAAGCCCGCAGCGACAAACGTGTCAAGGTGCGGTTCGATTTCCTGTCGGATTCGGGACAAGGGCGCGGCCGACCGATAACCCGTTTGCCGTAGCGAGTCGAATTACTTCATGTTCACTATTAACACTTTTGTTGTTCTGATTGGCCCAGTCGTATCCGGAAACCATCGTGGCCGACGATACCGACAGCGTTGTCCATCCGTCGTCGGCAACCGCCGGCTGGGCTGCTCGGGTGGTTGACGGCGCCGGGGACGGGGACGGGGCCGACGAGGACGGAGCGCGACCGGTTCAGCCGGCCTCGGTCGTCCGCAGCTTCAGGAACTCCTCCACGCCGACCAGACCCAGGATCGGCCGCGCGAGCATCGGCATCCGGGAGCGGCTGGGATCACGCACGATCTCCGGTTCGCCGAGATGGATCTGCCGGCCACGAATGATCGCGTCGCAGCCGCCCGCCGCCAGAATGTTGCGCACCCAGTCCGAGCCGGGACCGTAGGTGAGCGCGACCAGGTAACCGCCCTCGACGCCGAACATGTTCACCGGTGTCCGGTACGTCCGGCCGGACTTCCGGCCGACATGCAGGATCACCCCGAAACCGGGTGCGACGGGAGCGAACACGCCGAAGATGCG
>CAJCJE010000699.1 GCA_903970565.1 Candidatus Melainabacteria bacterium
CTCCGGTCCGGCCGTCGAGGCGGCGGCCGGCCTGGCCGCCAAGACCGGGGACGACGCGACGTTCGTCCAGTCAGACGTGTACGGGGCGGCCGATCTGCTCGAGGCCGGGACCTTCGACCTCGTGTACACCGGGATCGGCGCGCTGTGCTGGCTGCCGTCGATCGCCAACTGGGCGCAGGTGGTGGCCGGCCTGCTGAAACCGGGCGGTCGGCTGTTCATCCGGGAGGGGCATCCGATGCTGTGGGCGCTCAACGAGCAGACCGACCCGCCCACGCTGGGTTATCCGTATTTCGAACGGGCCGAGGCGGTCGTCATCGACGAGCCGCCGACCACCTACGTCGAAACGGATGTCGAACTCACCACGGGCCTGTCACACAGCTGGAACCACGGGCTCGGCGAAATCATCACCGCGCTGATGACCGCCGGCCTGTCCCTGACCGGGTTCGTCGAGCACGACAGCTGCCCGTGGGAAGCCCTCCCCGGCCAGATGGCCCTCGACGACGCGGGGGAGTGGCGCCTGAGCACCGAACCCGATCGGCTGGCCGCCACGTACACCCTGCAAGCAATCAAGGCGTAGCGTCAGGATGGCGAAGCCATCCAGGCTTCCGATCAGAGAGGGCTACTCCCGTGGCCGACAAATCGCCTCGACAGAGCATGTCGAAGAAGCCAGGTAAGTCCATCAAGGAGAAACGCGCCGAGAAGCACGCGAAGGCCACCGGCTCGGAGGGTATCGACGTCTCGCACCTGCGGGACAAGAAGAAGTGAGGTCCTGACCGTCGGTGCGGGGCAGCTGCGAAACCAGCTGCCCGGCCACCTCGGTCGGCTGCTCCGGCCCCAGGCGCAGGGCGCGCGCCAGCCGCCCTACTCCGGCGTTTCGGTCGCCGTGCCGCCCTGTCCCTGTGCTTGGACCAACCGGCGGTGCAGTTCCTGGGTCATGGTGTGAATGGCCCGCGTCAGGTCGGTGTTGGTCTGGAGTTCCAGTTCCTGCTGGACGAAGTCGTGGTCGGCCTTGCTCTGCTGGAACTCCGACTGTCGGTTCTGGCCGATCATGACGAACGTCGACAGGAAAATCGCCTCCAGTGACACCACGAGTGTCAGCGTCGGCCAGGGACTCTTCTCGACGAACAGCATCCACAGCGTGAAGCCGACCGCGTGGATGTAGACGAACAGCACCGAACCGGCGAACTTGGTGATCATGTCCGCGACGCGCAGCTGAATGTTCGCGGCGCGCTTCTCCAGATGGGCGGTGACCGCCGGATGGTGTCGGGGCGCTTTCGTGGAGCGGGTCATCGCTGCTGGCCATCCTTGTGGTGTGTCGTCAGTGGTCGGTTGCCGGTGGCGGTGTTTCCGATGGGAGTGGCCAGTAAACTCCTCGGGCACCACGCCGCGTGGCACAATCCGTGAGAACGTCGCCGATCAGAGATCTTTCCTGGCCCACGACACCGCGTCACGGACTCTCGCCGATCCGCACCGCCGGCCACGGTCGTTGTGCGCAATACTTGCATCCAACGCGCACGACACCTGCGCACAACGGGTGATCGTGCGCACGCGCAGCGCTGGATCGGTGAGTGGAGCGGCAAGTGGATCGATACGAACGACTCAGCACCTTGCTGGAACTGCTCGGCAAGCGCGGAAAAGTGGACGTCGACGATCTCGCCGAGGAGATGACCGTCTCCGCCGCGACCATCCGCCGCGATCTGGACCACCTTGCCGCGCAACAGCTCCTGACCAGGACACGCGGCGGCGCGGTCGCGCACAACGTCACCTACGACCTGCCGCTGCGCTACAAGACCGTCCGCAGGGCGCCGGAGAAGGAGCGGATCGCCCGCGCCGCCGCCGGGCTCGCCGCGCGCGGCGCGGTCGTGGGCCTCAACGGCGGCACGACCACCACCGAGGTCGCCAGAAGTCTGGTGATCCGGCCCGACCTGAACTCCTCCGGGGACGAACCCGCGCTGACCATCGTCACCAACGCGCTGAACATCGCCAACGAGCTTGTTGTCCGTCCGACGGTGAAAGTGGTCGTCACCGGGGGCGTGGCCCGCCCGCAGTCCTTCGAACTGACCGGCCCGCTGGGCACCCGAATCCTCGACGAGATCATCCTCGACGTGGTGTTCCTCGGCGCGGACGCGATCGACCCGGTGCAGGGTGCCTTCGCGCACAACGAGGGCGAGGCGAGCATCAACCGGCTGATGGCCTCTCGCGCCCGGCAGGTCGTGGTCGTCGCGGACTCCTCCAAGCTCGGCCGGCACGCCTTCGCCCAGATCTGCCCGGCCGCCACCATCGACGTGCTGATCACCGACTCGGACGCGCCACAGGAACTCGTCCGCGTCCTGGAGAACGAAGGCGTCACCGTCAAGATCGTCTGATGACCGACAACGCCGATGGTCAGCTGGTCAGGATGACCGAGCGGGTCAGGTTGCGCGGCTGGTCGGGGTTGTTGCCCTTGGACAGTGCGATGGCGACGGCGAGCCGTTGGACGCGCAGCAGGTCGGCCATCGGGTCCAGCGGCGAGGTGACCAGGCTGCCCCCGGTGCGGTCGATCTGTTCGGCGAGCCCGGCCGGCAGCTCACCGAACATCCAGGTCACCCGGCCCGGCCCGGTGATGCTGATCGGTCCGTGCCGGTACTCCATCGCCGGATAGGACTCCGTCCACGCGGTCGCCGCCTCGCGCATCTTCAGCGCCGCCTCGGTGGCCAGGCCCACGGTCCAGCCCCGGCCGAGGAAGGTGAACTGCTCGGCACCGGTCAGCGAGGCCGGCAGGTTCTCACTCAACGCGAGTCCGGCATCGGCGATGGCGGAGTCCAGGTTCTCGCCGAGATGGGCGCGCAGCAGTGCCAGCTGAGTGGTGGCGAACCTGGTCTGGACCACCGAGCGTTCGTCGGCGAAGTCCAGTACCACCACCTTCTCGGCCAGGTCCATCACCGGGGTGTCCGGATCGGCGGTGATCGCCACCGTCGGCACCTGGCCGCGCAGCGCGCCGAGTAGGTCGAGCACCTCGGTCGTCGTGCCGGAACGGCTCAGCGCGAGCACCCGGTCGTAGCGGCGGCCGGTCGGCCACTCGGATGCGCAGAAGGCGTCGGTCTCACCGAGACCGGCCTGTTCGCGCAGGGCCGCGTAGCTCTGTCCGATGAACCAGGAGGTACCGCAGCCGGTGACCGCGACCCGCTCGCCGGGGCGGGGGAGCAGGTCGGCGACCTCGGCGGCCAGGGTGACGGCTCGGCGCCAGCAGTCGGGTTGGCTGGCGATCTCCTGCTCGGTGTACGTCACCGGACCTCCGTCTCGGGATCGGTCGCGACGCCCTCGGGTCGGGGCACGAGGCCGACCGACCGTGGACATCTTGCGCAAAGCTGCAATTTTGACGGTAATATCGTACATTAATGAGCAGATGATCTGTCCAGTATCGGGCTGGCTCGGTCGGCGGCGACTCGGCGTCCAACCTGGACTTCCCTCGCCAGGATGGCAGATATGGGGTGGTCGGCTCAAGGTTGATACGAGTGGTTCGTCGACAAGATCCCGGTATTCGTGCTGCTCTTGACTGTTGATTGATGATGGAAACTGGCACATAATGTGCGGCAACAAGCGTCGAGATCGCGAAACATGCACGGTGGGCCGAGCGTCCGCGCATCGCGACGTGGTGATCCGGCAGGACGAGAACCGAACGTGAGGCGGTACTGGTGAAGCGCCGTGTGATGACATTGGTGGGAGCCGGGCTGTGCGCGGCGCTGGCACTCGCCGGCTGTAGCGGCAGTGGCGGGAGCGGGCAGAGCGGCGGATCGGCGACCAGAACGATCACCTTCGTCGCGGCCGAGTACAGCGACGCGACCGCGCCGTACTGGCAGAGCATGGCCACCCAGTTCGAGGCGGCCAATCCCGGCTACACGGTCAACGTGAACGTGCAGAACTGGAACAACATCGAGGACTACGTCAAGAACCTGGTGCAGAACCACCAGCAGCCCGACGTGCTCAACATCGACCACTGGATCGACTTCGCCCAGGACGGCCTGCTGTACGGGGCATCGGACGTGCTCTCCCCGCGGACCAGGTCCGACATGCTGCCCGGCCCGGAGAAGATCGGCACCTACCAGGGCACCCAGTACGGCATTCCGTTCATCCTCTCCACCCGGCTGATGTACTACAACAAGGACTGGTTCACCAAGGCCGGCCTCGACCCGAACACGCCGCCGAGCACCTGGGCGCAGTTGCAGACCGACGCGCAGAAGCTGAAGGCCGCCGGCTGCCCCGAGCCCTACGGGATGCCGCTGGGCAGCGAGGAGGCTCAGGCCGAGACCATGCTCTGGCTGCTGGGCAACGGCGGGGGATACGTTGACGCACAAGGAAAGTGGGCGATCAACAGTCCGCAGAACGTGCAGACGCTGACCGAGATGGCCGGCCTGGTCAAGGACGGCCTGACCGAACCCGACCCCGGCTCGGTCGACCGCACCGCGGGCACCTGGGCGGACTTCGAGGCCGGCCGGGTCGGCATGATGCTCGGCCACATGACGCCGATGGAGGACATCACCACCAAGCACCTCCCGGTCAACTACGGCCTGGCGCCGATGGCCGGCCGCAACGGCGCGCTGACCTCGACGCTGGGGGTGGGCGACTTCATCATGGCGTTCAACAACGGCAACGGCGCCAACAAGGTCGCCGTGTCCAAGTGGCTGAACTTCGTGTTCGCCAAGCAGAACTACGAGAAGTTCCTGACCAACGAGAAGTTCCTGCCGGTCACCAACTCCGCGCTCACCGCGATGAGCGCCGACCCCACCGACGCGAACCTCAAGCCGTTCCTCGCGGTCCTGCCCAAGGCCGTGTTCTACCCGCAGACCGACCCGGCCTGGCCGACCGTCGAGGACGCGATCAAACACCAGATCGGCACCGCGACGCAGGGTGCCTCGCCCTCGTCCGTACTCGACGGTCTACAGCAGACCGCGGAAAAGGCCGAGCAGAACGGTGGCTGAGGTGATCAGGCCGGGAATCCGGCGTCGCGCCCGCGTCCTGCGGGCGTTGGCGCCGATTCCCTGGCTGCTTCCCGCGCTGGTGCTCATCGGCGGCGTGGTGCTGTGGCCGGTGGTGGAGATGGTCCGCACCTCGTTCCTGCGGATCGGCACCTCCGGCTACGTGCGCGGCTCGGCCGGCTGGTCGAAGTACGTCGACCTGTTCACCGAACCGGCCTTCCCGCACGTTCTGCTGCGCACGCTGGAATGGGTCGTCATCGTCGTCGCGGC
>CAJCJE010000700.1 GCA_903970565.1 Candidatus Melainabacteria bacterium
CGATCGGAACGCGCACGACCGCGTCGCAGGCCTCCCGCCAGGCCGCGCTCATCCCGTTGGTCTCGTTGCCCAGCACCAACAGGGTCGGCCGGGCGAGGTCGAACTCGGCGATGTCCGCGCTGCCGGTCTCATCCGTACCAACAAGCTGGACGGCCAGGCTCTCGGCGCGCAGCCGAGCCAGCCAGTCGAGCACGGTTGCCGGGGCCGCGACCCGCACCACCGGCAGGGCGAACAGCGAGCCGGTGCTGGCGCGGACCGCCTTTGGGTCGTAGGGGTCGGCGGCGTGGCCGGCCACGATCATGCCGTTGGCGCCGAAGGCATCCGCCGAGCGGACCACGGTGCCGATGTTGCCGGGACTGCTCGGCCGGTCGAACACGATTCCGAGAAAACCGTTATCGGTCAACGGAATTCGACTCAAGTCATCGTCGGGCAGGGCCGCGACGGCGAGCAGTTCCGGGCGCTCGTCGGACTTCTGCGCCAGTTCGGCGAGCAGATCCGGGGCCATCGCCACCCGTTGCACCGCCGGATCGGCATCGGCGAGCACGGCAGTGGCCCATTCGGACAGTCCGCGCTCGGCGGCGTAGACCAGCGCGCGCAGCGGCCAACCGTTGCGCAGGGCGAGGTTGATCGGCCGGACGCCCTGAACCAGGAACTCGCCGGCGCGGGTGCGCTTGGTGCGGTTGTCCAGCAATGCCTGCCACTGCTGGAATCGGGCGTTGCGGGCGCTGATCCGCAGATCCGGTCGGCTCACGTCAGGACTCGTAGCGAACGGTCACCGGGGCGTGGTCGGACCAGCGCGTGTCATAGCTCGCCGCGCGTTCCACCACGGCGGCGTGCGCACGGGCGGCCAGGCCGGGAGTGCCGACCTGGAGGTCGATGCGCCAGCCCGCGTCGTTGTCGAAACCCTTGCCACGGTAGGACCACCAGCTGTACGGGCCGGCGACATCCGGGTGCAGGGCGCGCACCACGTCGACGTAGCCGGCCTCGTCGTAGACCTGGCCGAGCCAGGCCCGCTCCATCGGAGTGAAACCGGACTTCTTCTGGTTGCCCTTCCAGTTCTTCAGGTCCGCCTCGCGGTGCGCGATGTTCCAGTCACCGCAGACCACCACCTCCCGGCCGTTCGCGGCGGCCTTGGCGCGCAACTCGACGAGGTAGGGCAGGAACGCGGCCATGAACCGCTCCTTCTCCTCCTGCCTCGGCGTGCCGACGTCACCGCTGGGCAGGTAGAGGCTGGCCACCACCACACCGGGCAGATCGACCTCGACGTAACGGCCGGTCTGGTCGAACTCCGGCTCGCCGAACCCGACCCGCACCGCGTCGGCCTCGATCCGGCTGAGGATCGCGACTCCACTGCGACCGGCGGCGCAGGACGGCGCGTACACCACGGTGGCCCAGCCCTGCGGCGCGCGGACCTCGGCCGGCAACTGGTCGAGTTCGGCGCGGACCTCCTGGAGGCAGACCACGTCGGCATCGGTCGCGGCGAGCCATTCGACAAAGCCCTTCCTGGCCGCCGCGCGCATACCGTTGACATTGACGGTGGATATGGTCAGCACAGTGAGCAGGCTACCGGCCAGGTCGGAGCGCCCACCGCCGAGTGACGCGCCGCCCGGTGTGTCGCGCCAGCCGGTGTTTCGCGCCGCCTGGGTGTGTCGCGCTGGCCGGCCTTCCGCGCCGGAGCCGAGGGGCAGCCGGTCAGCAGGCGCCGGATACCGGGGTGACGAACTCGCTGGACACCCACTGGTTGGTGTTGAGCTGGCGGAAGCCGTTCTGGATGGTGGCCTCCGCGTCGGAGAACTGGCCGTCCTTGAGCGAACCGACCACCGGTGCGCTGGTCGCCGGGCTGGACCGGATGTTCAGCACGTTCGCGTTGACGACCTTGACCTGACATTGGCCGGTGCCGCTGGAACCGGACTGGCTGTTGCGCGGGTTTCGGCCCTGGATGACGAAGATGACCACGACCACGACCAGTATCCCGATCACGATCAGCACCCGCTTGGACAAGCCGAACACAGCGCCCTCTCCTCGGCCCGGTGGTGGGGCCGGGCCCCCGACGGCGGATCGGAACGCACCCGGTCGCCATCACCCTCAGTTATAACGCACCGGGCGGGCGCCGAGAAAGCTGCTGAGGGGAAACCACCCACTGGGGCCAATGACCCGACCGGTTGCGACGCAAAGTAACGAGTCGATCAATGCGGATCGAGTGCCCGATCGAGTGCCGGTCAGTGCCGGTCAGTGCCGCGGTGCCGGCCAGCGTCGGCGGTGCCGAGTCGAGCAAGACCGAGTCGAGCAAGACCGAGTCGAGTCGTCGATCAAGGTCGAGTCGAGTCAATCGATATCGGGTTGATCGGTATCGGGTCGATCGGCATCGGGCTGATCGGCGAGGTTGCCGGCACGGCAGCCGCGGCGAACTCGCCTTGCCTCCCGGAGGAGACGACACGCGAATCGAGTTACCGGCAAACCCGCACAACAAAGATCAACACCGAGTAAACTTGAATTTCGGGGGTCCCCCTACAGGCTTCGGGTTCCTCTACCGGGCAGGGACGACACGCGGAATGGTTTGTGTCCAACGCTTCCGCGTGTCGTCCCCTCCGGATGGGCGAATCGGTACTACGTCGCTTCTCGGATGATCCGAGAGGCTTTCCCCACGTCAAGGAACTTCCCAGGCGAGGACATTCCCAGCCAGGACAAGAAAGTCCGGACGGAACGTCCTGGCCAAGGAAATTCCAGGCGAGGAAATTCCGGCTGCGTAACCTCCGCAGCGAGAACTTCCCCGCCGTGGCCTGCGACTTCTCGGCCGAGACTCAGCCGGCCATCTTCTTGCGCAGGTTCTCGTCGAGGGTGTTCAGGAACTCCTCGGTGGTCTGCCAGGCCTGGTCCTTGCCGACCAGCTGCGCGAGGTCCTTGGTCATCGCGCCGCTCTCCACGGTCTCGATGACGACCTGCTCCAGCGTCTCGGCGAAACCGGTCACCTCGGGGGTGGAGTCCAGCTTGCCGCGCTGCTGCAACCCGCGCGTCCAGGCGAAGATCGACGCGATCGGGTTGGTCGAGGTCGGCTTGCCCTGCTGGTGCTGGCGGTAGTGCCGGGTCACCGTGCCATGCGCGGCCTCGGCCTCGACCTTGCCGTCCGGGGTCATCAGCACCGAGGTCATCAGGCCGAGCGAGCCGAA